>NZ_CP134778.1 GCF_031884435.1 Bosea sp. 685
GGCTTCGGCGTCCTTACCGTTGGCCAGTTCGACCTTCGCCATGGCGATCGCGCCTTGATGGTGTCCCTTCATCTGCGTCATGAAATCGATGTCGGCATCGCCGGTGAACGTCATCGGCATCGCCTGCATCATGCCCATCATCGATTCCTTGTAGCCCTTGGTGGAGGCGGAATCAGACGCGACCGGCTGCATCATCTTCATGTGCATGCTGGGGTCCATCGCCGGCTTGGTGGCCGGCTGCTGGGCGACCGCGGCGGTGATGGCGAGAGCTGAGGAGAGCGAGATCAGGGTCAGGCGGATCATGGTGGCAGTTCCTTGATGTGACTGAAGGTTCAGTCATGCGGCGCGGTCGGGGTCTCGAACGCGTCGGCTACGCTGCCATCTGCCGGCAGCTTACGGCCCAGTCCCGACCGGCTTCGACGCTGGTCTGATGCAAGGGTGAAATCCAGGTCTGCTGGGCGGCATTGGTCCGTGTGGGATAGACGCGCCGCAGAGGCTTTGCGTTCCGGGCTGATACGATATGCAACACTCGCGTCCGCCGCGGCATTAAGGCGGTCGGATCGCACTCGCCGAACTGGGCGACATGCGATCGGTCACCACTGAGATAGAGCTCATCGAGACGTCAGAACCACAGCATCAGACGTTGGTCGGACATGCCGACTGCGCGACGATATCAAGCCGCTATAAAGGCGCCCGACCATCGCTGGTCGACCTCGGCTGCGATACGGCCAGGACCGATCAGTGGTTGGCGAAGACGCTTGCCGATCCGTCCGCCGCGATGAGTAGGGTCTGGAACGGCTCCGCCTTGACGCCAGCGACCTCCATTCCCGGCGAGCCGACCGGCATGCCGGGAACGACAAGGCCGCGCGCCCTGGGTCGTCCGGCCAGCAGCCGGCGAATATCGCCGGCCGGGACATGGCCTTCCACGAAATAGCCCTCGATCAGGCCCGTATGGCAGGCCTCGTACTCCTCAGGAACGCCGGCTCGACGTTTCGTCTCGGCAAGATCGTCGCGTTCGATGATCGTCGCGGTCAAGCCAGCCTTTTCGAGATGGCTGACCCAAGCCTTGCAGCAGCCGCAGGTCGGCGTTCGGTACACGGTCACGATCGGGCTCTTTTCGCCGGCGATCGCGCCCCGAACAGGAGCCGCGAAAGCAAGCAGACCGATCCCGAATTGGCGGCGCGTCAACAATTTACTCTTCCTGCGTTACTGTGGGATCGGGTTTTCAACCGCGATCCTCGCTGTCGTCGTAGGTCGCATGGCCGCCGGCACAGACGCTTTTTACGCATGTTACGATGACGATCTTGTGCGACGTCGAAAAGCAGTTCGCCCGGTAAATCGCCGTGCCATTATGGTCCGAGAGCTTGTCGACCATGGCGGTCGGGCAACCGGCTTCGAGCAGCACCGACTGAAAGTTTCCATCATTCGCCTTCGCCTGAGCGGCAAAGGCGAACGATGCCGCACCAGCCAGGATGCAGGCGGCAAGCTTGACGGCAGGCCTCCTGCGATCCCCGTCGAGGAGGCGCCGATCCATCACTTCTGGATCTTCGTCACAGTGATCTGACCATTCACGCGCTCGGCCGTGAACTTGACCTTGTCGCCGGCCTTGACGGTTTTGAGCATGGCCGGGTCGGCCGCCTTGAACACCATCGTCATGCCTTCCATGTCGAGGTTCTTGATCGGGCCATGGTCGAGCGTGATCTTGCCCTGCTCGGCGTCGATCTTCTTGACGGTGGCGCTGACCAGCGGGGCGTTCTGGGCCAGAACCGGACTCGCGAGCAGCGCGGTCAGGGCGAATGCGGAGAGAATGGTACGCATGGTGGATCTCCTTAATGGTCTGAAGGCGAGCAACGTCACTTGACGATGATCTTGCCGGTCATGCCGGCTTCGCGATGGCCGGGGATGAGGCAGGAGAAGTCGAATTCCCCGGCCTTGGTGAACTGCCAGACGATCTCGCCGGTCTTCTTGGGCATCAGGCGCTTCGCGTTCGGGTCATCGTGCTCCATATCGGGGTTTTTCTGCATTTCGATCGCGTGCTTGAGGTTTTCCTCGAGTGTCGCCAGCACGAATTCGTGGTCAAGTTCGCCGTTGTTGCGCATGGCGAGCTTGATCTGCTCGCCGCGACGCACCTCGATACGGTCAGGGATGAAGGCCATCTTGCCGTCCTTCTCGGTCATAGTAACCTGAATGAGGCGCGCCGGCTTCTTGGGATCCCCTGGCTTGCCATAGGCCGTATCGTCACCGTGGCTATGCCCGGCGCCGCCCGGGCCGGCGATTGCCAGGGTCGTCGAGAACACCAGCGCAGCAAGAGCGCTGAGTCCGATGGTTCTTCTATGCATCATGGAGAAAGTCCTCGTTGCGGTTGGGTGTCAGTGATTGGAATGGCCACCTGCCTTGGCGGGCATGGGGGTGCCGTCAGCGGCGAGCGTGGGCTTGCGCGGGTCCTTGACCTGCCAGTCGACGGAATCGAGCCCGCTGTCGGGGCCGGTCGTGCGTGGCGCCTCGGCCAGCTTCTGTCCCTTGTATTCGAAGGCGACGGTGCCCTCGCGGTTCTTAAACGGACCCGGGTCCTTGTAGTCCCCGGCCGAAAGCCCTTCACGCACCTTCACGACCGAGAACATCCCGCCCATCTCGACAGGCCCGAACTGGGCGTAGCCCGTCATCATCGGCAGCGTGTTGGCGGGGCCCTGCATCTCCATCGACCCCATCTCGCCCATGCCGTTGGAGCCCATCGGCATGTAGCCGGGCGCGATCTTGGCGATTCGCTTGGCGAGGTCCTTCTTGTTCACGCCGATATAAGTCTTCACCGAATGGCCCATGGCGTTCATCGTGTGATGCGACTTGTGGCAATGGATCGCCCAGTCGCCGGGCTCGTCGGCGACGAAGTCGAAGGCGCGCATCTGGCCCACCGCGCAGTCGATCGAGACCTCGGGCCAGGCGCTCGCGGGATCGACCCAGCCGCCATCGGTGCATGAGACCTTGAACTCGTAGCCATGCATGTGGATCGGGTGGTTGGTCATGGTCAGGTTGCCGAAGCGGATGCGGACCTTGTCGTTGAGGCCGACGACGAAGGGGTCGATCCCGGGAAAGGCGCGGCTGTTCCAGGTCCACAGGTTGAAATCGAGCATCGTGTTGACCTTGGGCACATAGGACCCGGCCTCGATGTCGAAGGCGTTGAGCAGGAAGACGAAGTCGCGGTCGACGCGGCGAAAGGCCGGATCCTTGGGGTGCACGACGAGGAAGCCCATCATGCCCATCGCCATCTGCACCATCTCGTCGGAATGCGGGTGGTACATGAAGGTGCCCGAGCGCCGCATCTGGAACTCGTAGACGAAGGTCTTGCCCGGTGGGATGTGCGGCTGCGTCAGACCGCCGACGCCGTCCATGCCGTTGGGCAGGCGCTGGCCGTGCCAGTGCACGGCCGTGTTCTCCGGCAGCTTGTTGGTGACGAAGATGCGGACGCTGTCGCCCTCGACCGCTTCGATCGTCGGGCCAGGCGACTGGCCGTTATAGCCCCAGAGGTGCGCCTTCATGCCCGGCGCGATCTCGCGGATCACCGGTTCCGCGACGAGATGGAACTCCTTCCAGTCGCCGTTCATCCGCCATGGCAGGGACCAGCCGTTCAGCGTCACCACCGGCTGGTAGTCGACGCCGGTCGTCGGGGCTTTTGGAACTTGAGTCTCCGGGCTTTTGGTCGAGGCGGCCTCAGGAATGCTGGCGGCCTGGGCCCGTCCCGTGACGAGCCCCCCGGCCGCGACGACGAAGCCGGACGCTCCGACGAACCCTCTGCGCGAAAGCGTCATGTCAGTCTCCTCTCGGGGTTCATCAATGGGCCGCAGCGCCGCCGCCGGCGTCAGCCACGGCTGCGCCGCCCGAGGCGGTGGCGCCACCGACGCCTCCGCCGATGGCGGCGTGCTTGAGATCGACGGTCGCGATCCAGAAATCGCGCCGGGCTTCGACCGCCTGGGCGTTGCTGAGGATGCGGGCGCGGGCGTCGACGATCAGCGTCGTCACATCGATCAGCATGCCGCTGTATTGCAGCAGGGACTCGTCCTGGATGATCTTGCGAAGCGGCAGGATCTGGTTTTGGTAGTGTCGGGCGATCTCCCAAGTGCCGCGATAGCCGGTATAAGCCTCTCGTGCCTCGGAGCGGACGTTGACCGCCTTCTCGGCCAACCGGTTGGCGGCGGCGAGATAAGTCTGCTCGGCGGCGGCGACCTTCGACTGGCCGAAGTCGAACAGCGGGATCTCGAATTCGAGTTCGAGCGTCTTCAGGTTGCGCTTCTCGCGATCGACCTGGACGGCGCCATCACCATCGACGGTGAAGCTGTTCTTGCGATCCGCCGTGCGGCGCCCAAGCAGGTCGACGTCGTTGACGAAGCGCGTCGCCTGGGTGAGGCCAAGGGTCTTGGCGAGCTTGTCGAGGTCGCCCCGCGCGATCTGCAGGTCGAGCCGCTTTTTGAGAGCCTCCGCCTCGATCTCCTTCGCCGATCGGAGGCGAGTCGGCAGCGCCGGCAGGCTTGACGGTAGCCTTAGCGCGGCATCCTTGCCCCAGAGACCGAGCAGGCGGACCAGGCGCTCGCGCTCGATCTTCTGTTGCAGTTTCGCCTTGGCGAGTTGCGCTGTGGTCTCCGCATAGAGGGCGTGCTCGCGCGCCTGCTCAAGCTTGTTCATGCCGCCGGATTCACCGAGCCGCTTGATCAGCTCCGAGGTCGCCTCCGAGGTCGCGACGGCCTGCTGGAGATAGCCGGCCTGCTGGTTGGAGGCCACGGTGCGATAGAACTGCCGGCGCGTATCGGCGGCGAGCTTGAACGTGGCTTCAGCCGCCTTGAGCTGCGCGTTGCGGAAGGTGTCGGCCGCGATCTCGCGTCGCGCCGGCAGGGTCGCGAGCGCGAACAGGCTGGCCACGACGGTGCGCTCGATCTCGGTCTCCAGCCGCCCGGTCAGACGCGAGACCGAGAAGCGCGGATTGGGCGGCAGGCTCGCCGCCACCATCTGAGCCTCGGCAAGGCCGAGGTCGTTATACGACGCCTGCAGGCCGCGATTGTTCAAGAGGGCGATCTGCACGGCCGAATCGGCCGAGACCGCGCCCTTGAGCAGCTTGTCGACGCGGGCCTGCGCGGAGATGGCGTCGGCCTCGTTGGTGATTTTGACGGCATCCTTGTCGAGCTCGGACAGCGCCAGGAACTGCGCGGTCCCGACGCCGCCATCGGCCGAGAAGGGTGCGCAGCCGCCAAGGGCAGCGGTTAGTGCGACGAGGGAAAGGGCGTGCCGAATACCGGGAAATCTGATCGAAGCGGCCACGTCAGTTCCCCTTCGGCGTGACTAGACGGTTCAGCTCTTCCCAGCCTTTGGGTTCGACCGGGCGGAAGGTTTTCACGCCTCCCGTCACCGGCTGATAGGGGAGAGCAGGCACGCGTACCGAGGCGTCGGCCGGGCTTGGACCCGTCGCGACAAGCGGAGGTGCGACGCAGGCGCTCATCAAGGTTCCGGCGGCGACAAGCGCAACGAGCGGCCGAACGGGCACGGTGACGTATCGACGTCGGGATTGGAGAACGGCAGGCAAGAATGGCATCGGCGACGGTCGTTTCCGCTCGTGAATCGGGCCGATCTGAAGCTACCCGATGCGGCCGGAACCGTGTGTTACATCGTGTTTCAACGCCTCCCCGCGCGCGGTGGCGAGGCTACTTGACTGCCTTGCCGCCGAGCGCGCGATACAGCGTCTCAATGCCGTCGCTATAGGTCGCGGTTGGAAATTGACCGCAGAATGCCCGGATGAACGCGATCTGCGCGGGAATGGGAAAGCTCTCGGGCGCGAGTGACAGACCATCATCGACACTGGCTGGCGCGGCGAGAAGGATGCCGCTCATGTATCCCTGCCCCCACGCAAAATATTCGCGCTCCGCGATCGGATTATCGGCGATCGCTGTCGTGAACAGCAAGCAGGACGCTGTGCCCGTGCCGACGATAGCGACGGTTTGTGCCATCGCGATAGAGATAGAGACCCGCGTGGCGAGCGCGAGGGCGATAGAGAAGTTTGCACCGAGCGCGAGACGGGTATTGATGGTGCCGGGCTGCGTCATCGACAGGAATCGATGCCGACCGGCACTCTGACGCTGGCCCTGAGGCCGTGTGGGAGCCGGTTGTGCAGCTCGACATCGCCGCCATGCCCTCGCAGGACCGTTCGGGCGATCGTCAGGCCGAGGCCAACACCGCCTGTTTCGCGGCTGCGCGAGGTCTCGATACGCGTGAATGGCGCGAAGACTGCCTCGAGCTGATCCTGCGAAATCCCCGGGCCGTCGTCGTCGATCACGACCGAGACGTCTCCATGCTTTTCCTCGAGCGTGATGGACGCTTGCTTGCCGTACCGAACCGCGTTCCAGATCAGGTTAGTGAACGCACGTTTCAGGGAGAGGTGACGCCCCCTGATCCGCAGGCGAGGCGGCGCGACGAGCGTCACTATCTGGCCGGCATCGACGAAATCGTCCTTGATCGTTTCCAGCAGCGCCGAGAGATCGAAATCCCGCACCGGTTCGCTGACCTGCTCGCCGCGCAGGAACATCAGGCTCGCATCGAGCATCGCCTCCATCTCGTCGAGATCGGCTTCGATCTCGGGAACTGACGGATGATCGTTGAGTTCGGCGGCGCGCAGCCGCAGGCGGGTCAGCGGCGTCTTGAGGTCGTGCGAGACGGCAGCAAGGGTCTGCGTCCGGTCGTCGATCAGGCGCTTGATACGGCGCTGCATGTCGTTGAACGCCTCCGCCAGATCACGGACCTCCCGTGGTCCCTCGACGGGGACCTCTGCGGCCCGGTTGCCGACGAAGGTCTGCCGGGCGGCTTCACCGAAGATGCGCAGGGGGCGCGTCAGCCAGCGCACCATCAGGATCGAGACAAGAACCACCCCAAGCGCCATCAGTGTCGTCGAGAAGAAGATGCCGTGGCCTGTCCCGTGCGGGCCGCTGAGCCGGGTGACGCTGAAGTTGACCCAGCCGCCAGCTGCCGCCTTGATCGAGACCTGGATCTGGTGAGGATCGACGCCGCTGCCGCCCATGGCGCGCGGGGCGGCGACGATCAAGCCCTGGCTGACGAGTTCGGGCGCCATCGCGACGAGCCGGTTGCGCAAGGCGGCAAGCGCAGGATCTTCGTCGGCATTTGGCGCTGTCAGCCCGACGGCGCTCCAGTGAACCTCGATCGGGCCACCGGAGAGGGAATGCGCTATCCCATCGCGTTCATCGACGGGCAACGCGAGGACGGCGCGCTTGATCGAGACGAGACGCTCCGCCAGCCGGTTTTCGTTGGTGAGATCGATCTCCGAGCGCAAGCCGACCTGATAGGTCCACAGGCTCAGCACATGGAAGACGCCGAGCCCGAGCAGCAGCACGATGATCGTGCGGGACTGGATCGTATCGGGCCAGAAGCGCCTCATCGGCGTTCGACCGCGGGCATGAACATGTAGCCTGTGCCGCGGATCGTCTTGATCATCGGTTCGGCCTGCGCGTCGCTCTCGATCTTCTTGCGCAGGCGGCTGATCTGGACATCAACGACACGATCGAAGCCCGTCGCGATCCGGTTCTTGGCGAGATCAAGGAGAAGATCGCGTCCCAGCACCTTGCCGGGCGCCTCGGTGAAGGCGCGCAACATGTCGAATTCTCCTGTCGAGAGATCGACGACCGCGCCGTGGGGATCGGTCAGTTCCCGCCTGACCACATCGAGCGTCCAGCCGGCGAAGCGGAAGGCGCGCGCGGCCGTCAGGCTGTGGGTGGCGCCGTCGGCACGCACGCGTCGCATCACGGCATTGATGCGGGCGACCAGTTCGCGGGGGCTGAAGGGCTTCGCGAGATAGTCGTCGGCCCCGAGGTCAAGCCCCGCGATGCGGTCGGCCTCCTCGCCACGCGCCGTCAGCATGATTACAGGCATGCGGCTGTCACGGCGCAGGTCCCGGCACAGATCGAAGCCTGACGCGCCCGGCAACATGACGTCCAGCACGACGAGATCGACCGCGGTCGAACCCAGCACCTGCTTCATCTCGACGCCGTCGCGGGCTGCGCTCACGCGATACCCATTGGCGCGAAGCAGGCGCGCGACGAGCAGCCGGATCTGCGGGTCGTCGTCGACGACGAGCACATGAGACTCGCGTTGTGGCGTGCGGGCGAGATCGTCCATCACACGTCAACGGCCTGAGAAGGTTCGCCAGCAGACGCGTCCGCGTGCCGCAGCTTTGGGCAAGCAATCCATCTTCGTTCAGGCCCGGACATGGAGCATGACACTTTTACGATCCATCGGGGGCTCCTTAGACGATGGAAGCATCTGGTGCAGCCGAAGCCAGGAGACCAGACATCGTCGCGCCGGGCCGTTTCCTCGTCGATGGCCAGATCGCGACACAGCTTACGCCGGATTGGTCGCAGGGAATGTTACATTTGGTGTCAGCCCTTCGAGCCCGTTGGACTAGGCCGTGGGGCGGCGCGCCAGGCTGCGACGCATGTGGCGCTCGCGATCGCGCAGACCAGGCCCAGCGCCCATCCCGCCAGCACGTCGCTTGGATAGTGAACCCCGAGATAGACGCGGCTGAGCCCGACTGCCGCGATCAGGAGCGACGTCATGGCGAAGACGTAGGCCCGCACAGCCGTGCGGGTCTGATGGCGCGAGACAATGGCGGCCAGCGTCAGGAAGACGGCGACGGACAGTGTCGCGTGCCCGCTTGGGAAGCTGGAGGTGAACGTCCGGGCCAAGTGCACGATATCGGGCCGGGGACGGTCGAACAGGAGCTTGAGCCCGAATGCACCGGCTGTTCCCGATGCGCCCGAAGCCATCAGCTCGCCTGCTGCGGCCATCTGCTCCGTCAGCGCGAAATAGCCCAAGGCGACAGCCGTCACAAGGCCGAGGAAGACAAGGCTTCCCAGCGCCGTGACGTCGCGACCCATCTCCTGCACCCAGGCGGGGCCAAGCAGTCGCGTCGGCTCTCCCGCCACGCGAAACAGGGCAATGATCCGATCGTCGAAAGCTGTGATGGCGCCGGTCTGCATGGCATAGGCGAGCAAGCCGAACGACAGGATCGCCGCGCCGACCGCAACGGATCTCCAAAGCGGCCGCGCGCCATCGGTCCTCACTTCGCAGCGCCCTTGACGACGCTCGACAGCAATACGCCCGCACATCCCAGCACGAGCATCAGGGCAACTGCGAGGTGTCCGGCGTGGAACCACCAGATGACTAGGCCGCAGGCCGCAACCACGGCCAGGATCGAGAGAGCAAGGCGTTCGTCATCGACGAACAAGCCGACGAATTCGCGAGCGATGAGACGAAACAGCGTCATGGGGTACAGTCCTTTCGACCGTTCAGCGCGTCAGGTGCTGGCAGGCGTGCGAGCCACGGGAATCAGCGCCAATCCGAGCGCCAGGAAGAACGCAACGAGTCCGAGGATTGCGAAGTCATGCCCCGGCCATGGCACGCCCAGGCCTTCGCCCGTCCAGTAGACACCGAAGGCCGACAGCATCACGCCGACGCCGAACTTCAGGGTGTTCTCGGGGACGCGTGAGAGCGGCCTGTGGACGACAACGCCGATCGCCAGCACGAGCGCACAAGCGGCAAGCGCGCCCAGCGAGGCCGGCCAGAGCAGCCCGCGACCAGCGCCGACCGCGATTACGACGAAGACGACCTCGACGCCCTCCAGCACCACGGCCTTGAACGCCCCGAGACCTGCGATCCAGTCGAGATGGCGTTGATCGCTCTGTGCGGCCTTGCGAAGTCCTGCGGTCTCCTTGGAAAAGGCCATCCCCTCATCATGAAGCGCGATGACGCCTGCGCTTCGCAGGATCGCCTTTCGGAGCCAACGCAGTCCAAACAGCAGAAGCAGGACGCCGATGACGAGCTGGAGGCCTTGGAGCGGGATGGTATCGAGGACCGGCCCCAGGGCCACGACGATGATGGCAATCAGGCCGAGGCCTGCGGCCGTCCCGGTCAAGGCGGGTTTCCAGCCGCGCACGGTCGCGACCGCCAACACGATGGTGAATGCCTCGACGACCTCGACGAGCGAGGCGAGGAAAGCAGCCGAGATGGCGGGTGCTGCGGTGACCCAACTGGTCATGGCGGATACCTTCGGTTCAGGTGGAGGGCGGGATGGCGAGGTGAAGTGCGATCACGAGGATGGCGGCCAGGGCGATAGAGAGCCCGACGAGCAGGACTCCGGCCGGCGTCGCCTCGGGACGACGACCGACGAGTGCGGCTACTGTCACCGTCCCAGCCATGCTGAGACCAAGCCACCTGACCAGGCGCCTCCGGCGCGACGCTCGCTTCCGTGACATCGGCATGCTGGTCATGGCCCTCTCTTGCTGTCACATTGGGCATCGCAAGATCGCTTCAGTCGCATAGTTTATTTGTAACGGCCGTAACATTCAAGAGGTTCCATGGCTGCGTTGGAATGGTTGCTTATGACGTATAAGGTGCCGGCTGAGCCCGCGCGGAAGCGTGTCTCGATTTGGCGCAAGCTCAAGGGCATGGGCGCTGTCTATCTGCAGGGTGGCGTTTGCGTGCTGCCCAAGACCGACGATCATCTCCGTCGTCTCAAGGTTGTCGAGAACGAGATCACTGAAGCCGAAGGCGAGGCGCTGTTGCTGGCGACAGTCGGCCTCGATCAGAAGCAGCAGGAGAAGATCATCGCCCGGTTCAACGCCGACCGCGACGACGAGTACAAGGAGTTCATCGAGAAGTGCGTCGCCTTCGAGGAGGAGATCGCGGAGGAGACCCGCGTCAAGCACTTCACCTTCGCCGAGCTTGAGGAGAACGAGCAGGAGCTGACCAAGTTCAAGACGTGGATCGCCAAGATCCAAAAGCTCGACTTCTACAAGGCGCAGCGGGCCGAGGAGGCGGCCGAGAGGCTCACCCGGTCGGAGGCGATCCTCGACACCTACGCACACAACGTCTTTTCCGCACAGGAGGAGAACAGGCCTCCGGATGCCGCGAGGGGGTGATCGGCCATGTCCGTTCTCGACGCACTCAAGGCCTGGGCCCGCACGGTGAAGCGGGACGTCGTGGCTCTCTGGATCGCGGCGCGCGACGGCAGGACGCCCACCCTCGCCAAGATTACCGCCGCCGCGGTGGCCGCCTACGCGCTATCGCCGATCGATCTGATCCCGGACTTCATCTCGGTGCTCGGCTATCTCGACGACCTTCTGATCCTACCCCTGGGCATCATGCTAGCGGTCAAGCTGATCCCGCCGCCCCTGATGATCGAGTTCAGAGAGGCAGCGGGGAAGCGAATTGAACGGCCGGTCAGCCGCGCGGGCCTGGCATTCGTCGTGATCATATGGATTGCTGCGATCGGGACGGCGTTCTTGCTCCTTCGTTGATACGCAACAAAAATGCCTCCGGAGCGAACCCCGGAGGCCTTCAACATCGTACGCGATCGGATCAGACGATGGGGCGCTTGTACGGATCGGCCTTCTTGTCGCTTTGCAGTTAAATGTAAGAATGGTCGCCTCCGACATGGATTGAGCATTTAATCATGAGAATGGGCGGGAGCTCATTCTCAAATAAGCTGCTTCTGTGAATGAGCACGCACGCTGACCCATTGAGCGATCGCCTCTGTTGCGAAGGCATCGAACAGTTTGCGTCGGACGCCGATGGCGTGCCTGCGAAGCAGGTCGAGCATTTCCGGTCCGCTCTCCAGAACGACCGCCACGCCGGCGAGGAGGAACGGGCGCAGATGGAGCGGCAGGATGGGCTTACCGGAGTTGGCGATGTTGCTCGGCTCCTCCATGGCGATACGGTCGAACTCTGGGATTACGAGCCCCAGCATACGCGCCCGCCGATAGTCCCCCTTGTCTGGTCCCCAGCGGACGAAGCGGGGCACCAGAAGCAATCTGGCAACGACTGCTGGAGAGATCCAGTGCCGCGACCCGTCGTGCGCTTCGCGGTGCAGGAGTTGCTCACCTCTCGAGGCGGCGCGCCACAGAAGGTTCGGCGACAATTGTGACTCCAACCCGTCAGGGTCGTGGAGCAGCCCGCCGCAGGTCGGGCATGTGATGCGCCATCCTTGCAACTGCGAACGCCGAACCGGAGCGTCTTGCGTATGCTGGGTGGAACAGGTCTGGCATGCTTGAATGACGCGCGAAGATATCAGCCAGCGGGTTGCCCCGGGGGCAGTCGCGAAGGTCATGCCGAACACGGTTGTGGCCGCGGTTCGGAAGACAGTGGCCAAGGCTTCGGCCTGATCCAGCGCGAGATCGAGATCAGCAGCTTTGAGGGACCGCAGTTCCGGCACGGCGTGTTGCAAGACGGCGAGCGGTGGCACGTTGTAGAAGATGGCATGGCGTCCGATCAAAGACGACAAAAGCTCATCAGGGACTGGCGGGAAGCAGACTGGCATCGGCGACGGGGTGGCCGGCATCAGGCGACTGCGGTCTCGCCCTGGAATGCGGGCTCCCAGCGCTGGACGGCTTCGTCCGTGATCCGCTCCTCGCCGCTCTCTATGGCTGCGATGGCGAGGTCGGTGATCAGTCGAAAGATTCCCGCTGTAATGCCATCTGTGATCTGGAGAATGCGGCGCAGCGCGTTTGGCGTCAGCACGGAAGGGTGCCGAAGTGGCATGTTGCGCAGGATCGAGCCGATCAAAGCTTCAAACTGCTCGTTCGCCGCCCACCGGCTAAAGGTCAGCTGCTCGAAACGCCGCGCCAACTGCACGTCGCCGCTGATCGCCTCGCGTGCTTCATTGACACCGAAGCAGACGAGGGAGATTTGCAGACGGTTGCTCAGGAAGCGTAGCGTGTTGAGCACGATGCGTTGCTCGCGGTAACTGCCGGCCAGAAGGTTGTGGACCTCGTCGATCACGAGGACTTGGACGCCGATGGCCTCCAGAATCCGCATGGCTGCCTGCTCCATCTGGGCGATGTCAGCACGCGGCCGCGACGGAGCCCCCAGTAGCGTCAGCAGTTCGGCGTAGAACCGCCGTTCGCCCGGTCGGCTCGTCATCTCCATTGCAAGAACTGGCGTCGTCAGCACGCCGGTCACGGTGTTGAAGTTTGGCGGGTGTTCGTCCCGGAATTGCTTCATGATCATGGTCTTGCCCATGCCGCTATCACCATAGATGGCGATGGACGGCATACGCGTGCCGCGCGGCTGGTCGAGAAGTCCACGCAGGCGATCGAGCGCCTGCTTGGCGCGAGGATAGAGGACCCACCGACGCGACCGGATGGCGCGGATGCGCTGCTCATCGTGCTCGGCAAGAAGCGCCGCCGCGCTCGACGTCAGGTGGCGGAATGTGAATGTCATGCTGCGTCAATCCATATCCTCGACCGAGGGCACAGGATTGCTGGAATCGACGCCGCGAAGCGAGCCCCAGCCGCTATCATCCACTTTGGAGTTGCTGGCCGCTCGCCCCCGCTTGCGCTGAGAAGAAGTCTGGCGAACGGCGTCATCGATCAACTCTCGCTGTGCGATGACAGTCCGCAAGATTGCCTCGGCGCCCACTTCTCGCCGCCCCTTTGCAAGAAGGGATTTCCGGGCCGCGCTCACCTCATGCAGCGTAGCGGCGGGCAAGGTAATGTCGGCATAGCGGGCCTCGACGAAGCTGCCGGATGGGCGCTGGACGAAGACGCGAGCCAGATCGCGGGGGTCGTACTTGACGAGCAGCTTGCTCTTTACGCGGCCGACATCGGCGGATAGGGCAGGCGACCAATAGCGAAGGCCGAACAGATGGATTCCGGTCGGGCGCAAACTGCGACGGTCTTCCGGCAGGAAGTTCAGCCAGAAGCGCTGACGATCTTGCGGCATGCGCAGAGGCGTCCGATCTTCTAGCTCACGCCAAACGGCGAGGGGAGGCCGGCCCAGGCCACCATGAATGGATTGGTGATAGGCTCCGGCGATATCGAGCGCGATGTGGCGCTCCAGTTCGCGCAGCGTGAGCGCGGCATGCCGTCTGCTGTCATAGTCTCCGCGCTCATCCACATCGCCGAAGGTCGTGCCCGGAAGAAGATGCAGGCGGCCCATTTGCGTGCCGATGAGCCGCTCAATATGCCCGCCGAACCGAGGTTGTCCAGGCGGGCGCCAGATGACAGCGACGCCGGCGTCATCGCAGCCCCGCTTAAAAGCCTTGCTCCTGAAATCCGCGCCGTTGTCGACATGCAGAGCGTCCGGCAATCCAGCGATCGGCCAGGGCTCGGAAATCTCGCGCTCCTGGAGCCAAGCCGTTTTGTCGAATACTGCGTGCAGCAGACACAGGCTCGTCGAGAGCCGCGAAGGCGCATCCATCGTAAGATGGAAGCCCATGACCATGCGGCTGTGCACGTCGATCGCGAGCGTCAGCCACGGGCGACCGATCGGCAGTCGCGTCTCTTCATCGACGACGAAGATATCTGCCCTTGTATGGTCGAGTTGGACCACCTCGAGTGGCCGTGTTGTGCGCAGCGCGCCGGGAACCGGAGTCGTCGCCTTCACAGTGGCCTCGTCGCCACGCCGCCTGGCGCGGTGCTGCAGGTCGACATCCTTGATACGCGCCTCGATCGTGCGTCGATGCGGCGGCTTGAGACCCGCTTTCATGCAGTGCGCCTGGATCATCCGCACAAGCTCAGAGACGGGTGGGCGATTGGGTGCCAGGAAGGTCGCCCGTATAGCGCTCTTGACGAGTTCCTCCCGCCCGGGGTCAAGAACGCGATGGCCAAGCGGTCGGCCACGCTTGCGTTCGACCAGAGCGCGCACGCTGCCGCCTTCGCGGAAGAGACCGATCAGCCGATAGGTGGTTGCCTGACTAAGCCCGAGTTCAGTCGCCAGTGCAGCGACATCAGCCGTCGTGCCCTGGTCGCTGCGATGACTAAGAAATGTGCGGATTGCGTCGGCTCGCCGTCGAGCTTCCTCCCACTGAGCATCATCAATCTGGTCGGGAAGCGGATCTTGCATGAGCGGCCCCAGAGCCAAACGTGAACCGCATTCCCATTCTCACATAAGGTGCCAGAAACAAAGCGCCATTCTCACATTAACTGCCGATTATCAAATTACCTGCCGGCGTAACATATTGAAAATGCTGAACTGCGATTCCGGAATTTAAATGGAAAGTGACAGGAAAGGACACCGCCGCGAGGGTCGATGCCCTTTCCGATTTTAGAAGTAGCGAACCTCCTCGGCCTTGGTGCTGAGGGGATCCTTGCCGCGTTTCACAAGCCACGAATATACCGGGGGAACGCGGTCGGCGATTGACTCGACATGGATGTCGATGAGGCACGGCCCCTCGGTGTGGGCGAATGCCTCGGCGAGAGCCGCATCGAGCTCCGCGGAATTCTTCGCAGTCCAGGCCTTGACATCGAAGGCTTCGGCGATCGCCTGGCCGCGCGGCGGCAGGAAATCCACGCCGAAGCACTGGTTATGCCCATTCAGTCGATGGAGGCCTTTGATCCAGCCGAAGGTGCCGTTGTTGAACAGTAGCAGAATGGCCGGCACACGTAGCCGGACGAGTGTCTCGAGCTCGCCGACCGCCATGCCGAACGATCCGTCGCCGAACATCCCGATCGGCCGCCGCTCCTTATCGGCGAACCACGCGCCGACCGTGGCCGGCAGCGCCGACCCGAGACCGCCGAAGGCGCGGGGAATCGCGAACCGTGTCCTGCGGTCCCTGAGCTTCAGGAAGCGGGTCATATGCGGGGTAGGCGTGCCGGCGTCCGAGTAGATATGCGCCGGCTTGCCGTATGCTTCTAGCGCCTCGTTGAAGCAGCGAACCGCCCGCTCCGGACGCAGTGGCGCGGCTTCCGAGTTCAGCAATGCCTCGGAGTTCCGCCAGAACTCCTCTCGCAGGCCATTGAGCTCATCGACCCAGGCCTGCGTGCCCGTTCCGTCGGCCTGCACAGGTGCCATGTCGATCAGGCACTGAAGGACGAGCCTCGCATCGCCGGGGATGGAGAGGACGTTCTCGTAGTTATTCGCCATAATCTCCGGATCGATGTCGATCTGGGCGACGCGCTTGTTCAGTGTGATCTTCGGGAAGGTCCAGCCGATGGTGACGACCGATCCCATCCTTGAACCAACGAACAAGACGAAATCAGCATGCTCCAGCGCCCAGTTGGCATGCGGATGGAACCCGTTGTCGCCGATGACGCCAACGGCCAGCCGGTGGTCGTCGGGCATGGTGCCCTGTCCCGTCATGGTCGTGCAGACCGGGATGTTGAGGCGCTCCGCAAGCTCGGTGATCTCCGGGCCGGCGCAGGAGCGGTTCACGCCACCGCCGGAGACGATCAGCGGGCGCTTGCTGGAGACCATTTGCGAGAGCAGTGCCTCCAGCTTGCCCGGTGCAGGCAGCGTCGGGTAGGCGGGGAATTCCTTGCAATCCGACTCGACATGCAGGGAGATGCGCCCGGGATCGACCTCGGCCAGGAGCATGTCCTCCGGGATTTGCAGATGCACCGCGCCGGGCTTGCCCGAACAGGCGACGCGGAACGCGCGGCGGATGATCTCGGGCAGCTTTTCGGCCGACTTCACCTGCACCGACATCTTGGTGATCGGTTCGAAGAGGCGGGCACAGTCGAGCTCGGTCAGTACGCCGCGACCCTCGCCCGGCAACGGGATGTCGATCGTCAGCAGAATCACGGGCACCGAAGATGAATTGGACTCCGCGACGGGAGGAAGCGAATACATCGCGCCCGCGCCCGACGGGCACTCGAAGACACCGGGCTTGCTCGTGAACCGGCCGTAGGCGTCGGCCATGTAGCCAGCGGACCGCTCGTCACGGGCCATCACGTGGCGAATCTCGCCCTCACGTTCCTGCAAGGCTTCGTAGAACGGGACGTTGGTGTCGCCGGGAACGCCGAAAACGACCTCAACGCCGTAACCAATCAGCATTTCGACAAGGATATCTGCACCGCGCATATGTCTCTCCTCAGGACTCATGTTGTGTTGGGTTCGTTCGGTGTAAGTGGATCGCCGGACCGGCTGTCGATCGTGATCGGCGCGCTCTGGCCGCAGGCCGCTCGCGAGGCCGCGCCGACGATCCGGTGTTCATCGGCCTCTCCCAGCCCAGCGGAAGCGCCGGGGAGAGAACGGCTCCGTATTGTGGCCGCCGGGCGCGCCGCTGATCTGATCTGCGACGATCCGCCCCGTGATGGGACCGCTGGCGAAACCGACATGGCCGTGGCCGAACGCATAGAAGACGTCGGGCGAGCGGGATGAAGCCCCGATCACGGGCAGGCCATCGGGAGTTGACGGGCGGTGTCCCATCCATCGGTCGATGGTCAGATCCTCGCGCCGTCCCAAAGACGGATAGGTCTTCAACGCGTGCTCAAGGAGGATGTCGATGCGACCCCAGGCCGGTGGCGTGTCGACGGATGCGAGCTCCACCTGCCCCGACAGCCGCAAGCCCTTCGCAGTGGGAGTATTGGCCATCTTGCCGTCGCTGGGCATGATCGGATGCAACGGAGCTCCCTGCGGAGAGGCGATGACGCCGTGATAGCCGCGTTCGGATTCGAGCGGGATGCGGTCCCCGGCGAGGCGTGCGAGCTTCTTGGACCAGACGCCCAAGGCGATGACGGCCCGATCACAGGTCACGGGGCCGGCATCCGTTTCCACGGCGTCGAGGCGACTCCCATCGAAGACGAGGTCCATCGCTTTCGCCTTCACGAGCCTAGCGCCGCGCGCGACCGCCAGCTCGACGATGGCCGACACATAGGCTTCCGGATCGATGCAGTGGGCACCGTCTTCCGCGAGCACACCGAAGGTATAGCGGTCCGACAGGCTGGGTTCGCGCGCCCTCAGTTCCGCCGCCTCGAGTTCGCAGCAATGCAGCCCGGTCATCCGGCGAAGTCGCCAGGCGAGACTTTCCGCCTCGAAGGCCGTTCGGTCCGGGTAGGCGTAGAGCAGCCCCTCCTGCCGGATGAGGTCCGAGCGGCCGAGTTCATCTGCAAGCGCGCGATGACGGACCGGGCTGTCGCCCAATAAGATCGACAGGGCTCGGGCCGTCCGTTCCACGCGCGGCACGGTCGATCCGGCCAGCAGGAAGCGGACGAGCCAGGGCAGCAGCGTACCGATGTGACGCCAGCGGATGACCAGCGGCCCCTGCAGATTCAGCAGATGGCCGGGAATCTGTTTCCAGAGGCCGGGCATCGACATCGGGACGACCGAGGCCGGACTGATCCAGCATCCGTGACCGTAGCTTGCCGCCTGGCGACCGCCGGGCTCTCCCGGCTCCACGATCGTGACCTGGTGACCGTCACGCAGGAGTTCGAGCGCACAGTTCGCACCCACAATTCCCGCACCGATGACAACGACGTGCATATCCGTTTCCCGAAGCTCAAAGAGCTTTCAATTGTTCGTCGGCAGCCCGGCATGGGACGCGCAGAACACCGGCCCTTGCCCGCGAGGAGAAGGGCGCGCGGCTTGCGCACGCACGGCCGAACCGTTGGGACGCCCGGCAGAGGCGCCGGAGTGTCCCGCTTCTTTGGGATTGTGCGGGCGGCCGTCGGCCGCCAGCGATCAGCAGGTCATAGTCACGACGGGCCGAGCCCTCCGTGAAAGTGGCTGAGAAAGGCTTTGGTCGCCGGCTGGGACGGGTTCTCGATCACTTGCCGAGCCTCGCCCTCCTCTACGACGCGGCCATCCCGCATGAAAACGACGCGATCGGCGACGTCGCGTGCGAAGGTCATTTCATGCGTGACGAGAAGCATCGTCATGCCTTCGCTCGCCAAGGACCGAATGACTGCGAGAACCTCGCCGACGAGTTCGGGGTCGAGCGCGGAGGTCACCTCGTCGAACAGCATCACGTCCGGCTTCATCGCCAGCGCGCGGGCGATCGCCACGCGCTGCTTTTGCCCGCCCGACAGACTGTCTGGTTGGGCAGTCGCCTTTTCCGCGAGTCCGACCTTGCGAAGAAGGTCGTGCGCCAAATCCCTCGCCTCGGTCTTGGGCAAGCGGAGGACCGTGACCGGCCCTTCCATGACGTTCTGCTCCACACTCATATGGGGGAACAGGTTGAAGCTCTGGAAGACCATGCCGGTGCGGGCGCGGAATGCCGAGAGCTCCTTGTCCCCCGGAAGCTTCGGCGTTCTAGAGAAGTCGATGGCCTGATCGCCGACGCGGATGAGGCCTTTCTCGGGCACCGTCAGCAGGTTGATGCTGCGCAGGAGCGTCGATTTTCCCGAGCCGCTCGGCCCGATCAGAGCAACGACGTTGCGCTTTTTTACGCTCAGCGTGATATCTTTGAGAACCGGGAAGTCACCGAAGGATTTCTGGACCCCGACCAGTTCGATCATTGCGTTTTCGGACATGATGGTCGCCTTTCCGGACTCAGCGGCTCATCCGCGCTTCAAGCCGGTAGGCCATGCGCGTGAGCGGGAAAAGGATGATGAAGTAGATGCCCGCGATCATCGTGTATGTTTCGAGAGGCCTATAGGTTGCTGACGTAATCAGCTGGCCTTGATAGAGAAGATCGGGGACAGCGAGAACAGACAGCAGCGAAGTGTTCTTCAACTGCAGCACCGACTGGTTCATCAGCGGCGGGATCATCCGACGCAGAGCTTGCGGAAGGACCACGCGCGACATGAGTTGATGCCGCCGCATGCCGAGCGCCCGCCCGGCATCCCACTGGCCGGCATCAACAGAGATGATGCCCCCGCGAATGATCTCGCCGAAGAACGAGGCGCCGTAGAGAGTGAGGGTAATGAAGGCAGCCGCGCTCGGCGACAATTCGATGCCAGTGAGGATCGGAAGGGCGTAGTAGCACCAGACCAGCTGAACGAGGACGGGCGTGCATCGGAAGATCTCGATGAAGCCCGTGACGATCGCAGTCAGCACCTTGAAGCTGGACAGGCGCGCCAGCGCAATCAGACAACCGACCGTCAATCCCGATATCGCCGTTCCGATCGTAAATGCGATCGTGTAAAGAACACCGACCCCGATCAACCCCTTGTATTGGAGAAGAAAGCCGAAATCCCACTGATACTGCACCTTTTGACCCCTCTGTTTGTCTTATTGGCTTTCAGCCTCCGGACGCACCCGCATGCAGCCAACGGCCGAGCGTCAGTATGTCGAAGACGGGAAGCGAGAAGCGCTTGTGGATCGCTTCCGAAAACGGCGGCAGGTTCGTGCATTCGAGCACGATGGCCCCGATCGACGGCTCCCGGGCGATCAAGTCTTCCACCGTGTCCATCAGCTCCTTCTCCAGCACCGGTCGGTCATAGGGCTGTCCGCCCTCGATGAGACGGTGAAAGGCGCCACCTTTCGGCAACCCCGCCACCGGCGACTCCGTCGCGAAGCCGGCTTCAAGAAAGTGTGCCTTCGTCAAGGAAGCGCGATCGTATGTCACGACGCCGACATTGCGCCCTGCCGGCAAAAGTCTTGCCACCTGCGGGATCTGCAGCAGGCTGGAGGTCGCCAGCGGCAACTTAAGACGAGCGGCGAGTTGGTTCTGGCGCAGGACCAGGAAGCCGCACGAGGTGGTCAGGGCGCACGCACCACGTCTCTCCAGCTCGACACCTGCGGCGACGAAGGCATCCAGAAAGTCGTCGTCTCGCCCGTCGACAATAGTACGAGCCGTGGCTCCCTTCACAGTCTCGAACATGACCGGAAACGGCCAACTCGCGGCATTCCCGACATCCCCGACCGGCCGTTCGAACGCGGTGTCGAGCATGATGATGCCAAAAGACTTGCCCATCTAACGATCCCGTCGGCTTCCCCCGGCCGCCCCAGCCGGTCGTCTGCCCGGCGTTTCCCCTTGCCCGGCGAAAGGCGTCGGTCGGGAAGCAACCATTCCCGACCGACTTCGACTCAAAACTGGATATCGGCGGGGATATCCTCTCTCTTCACGCCCACGAGATCGAGACTCGAGGTGATCCATTCCGACATCACGCCCGAGGAGCGGTTGAACTCCAGCCAATTGTCGACGAACGTCCTGAATCTCGCGCTGTCCTCAGCGCGCACGCCGGCGCAGGTCGGCTGTCGGACGATAGGGCCGGGAATGACGATCTTGCCGACACGCGGGTTCTTCTTGACCGTAACCAGCGAGAGCATGGCGACCTGGATGACGGCATCCGCGCGTCCGGTCTGCACGGACAGGGTTGCCTCGTCGGGCGACTTTAGGGCGATCAGCGTCGCCTTCGGAAGGACGCGACGGGCGAAGAGGTCGTGCGTGGAGCCGATGTCCACCGCGATGCGAACCTCCGGCTTGTTCAGCTCTTCCCAGGCCTTCGGCTCGAGGCCGGCCTTGGCGATGATCGTGAAGGTGTTCTGCATGATCGGCCGCGTGAACTCGACCACCAGCGCACGCGAGGGTGTCGGGCTCAAGCCGAACATGATGTCGATCTTGTTGGCCTGTAGGTCCAAGACCGCGTTGCCCCATGTGGTCTCGCTGATCTCGACTTCCGCCTCGAGCGACTTCGCGAGGTCGCGCGCCATGCTCATGCAGAAGCCCGACCATTGGCCGGTTGTAATATCCTTGTGATAATAGGGTTCGGTGCCCACGATGCCAGCGACGCGCAGCTTCTTCGTGCTGCGGATGCGGTCGAAGGTCGAGCCGCCCGCGCTTGGCTGCTGCGCGACGGCGGGCGTCGACAAGGCAGCCGCGGCGCCGGCCGCGGCCAGACCGACGAGCCCGGCGAATTCCCTCCGCTTGATCATAACTTTCCCCTTCCATCTTGGTGGACGCAGCGAGTTGATCCCGTCTGCACTAAGGTCGGAGTCTTGCCGCAAATCGACCGCAAGCGAAAATGTGGAATTGACCGGATTGCATGACTTTTTATCATGCCGCCAACTTGGACTTTTGCATGCAACGTTACCTGCCGTCCCTTTCAGCCCTGCACGCTTTCGAAGCCGCGGCGCGGTTCATGAACTTTACGCGCGCCGCGGAGGATCTGGGCCTGACCCAAAGCGGAATTAGTCGGCAAATCCGGAATCTCGAGGATTTCCTGGGCGTCACGCTTTTCCACCGAGCGGGCCCTCGCCTCATCCTGACGGAGATAGGGGCGACCTACTATCGGGATGTCGCGATCACTCTCGACAAATTGCAGGAAATCTCGATCGACGCAGTCAGAGGCCGGAGTGTCGAAACGTCCCTGATGATCGGCACGCATCACGCCCTGGCATCTCGATGGCTTGTCGCACGGCTGGGAACGTTTCTAACCGCTCATCCCGACATCCCGCTAGAAATCACGTCGGCAAAGCCTACGACCGACTTTGAAACCACGCGCCTCGACGTCGCCATCTTGCGCGGCGCGGGATCGTGGCATCATGCGCGAGCGATAGAACTCTTTGCGGAGGAGCTTGCCGTCGTGGCCTCTCCCCGGTTAATCCCGGTCGGGGAAAAGCTCGATCCGCTCGACTTTTCGAAGTTTCATCTGCTCCAGAACGCGAGCCGGCCCAGCCTCTGGCTGCATTGGTTGCGGACCGCGAAACTTGACTACAGCGGCAGGATCCAGGGGCCCCGCTTCGCGCACAACGACATGCTGATCAATGCGGCCGTGAATGGCATCGGCATCGCTGTTATCCCAGCCTGCTTCATTGAGGGAGAGCTTATGCGAGGCGAACTCCACACTCCCTTCGGGCCGCCAATCGGCTCGGGAGATTCATACTACGTGGTTTATCCCGAGCGGAAGGGGGGGCAGCCCAACATCGTCGTGTTCCGCGATTGGCTTGTTCGGCAAACCCGAAAATACAAACGCATGACCTCGTCCGATAAAGGCAGGTCGGATGAATCAGCCAGCGGATGAATTTTCACGCATGGGGCGTCTTGGAACTCCCAACCGTTGCTTGAATGCGGCCTAAGAGCAGGATGCCGAAAACCGGTTCCCACTCTTCGGCATCCTGCTCTTAGGCCGCCCACTGTCTGTCGTCAGATGATTTGAGACCGTTTTCGTTTCTCAGGAACGGAGGCTCTGGCTCATCTGGGTTTAAGGAAGGCTATGCGGCCTGCAGGTGATGCGGCAAGCGTCTCTGGTGGATGGTCTGGCGTTTGAACCTTTCGCGTTCGGTGAGGATGGCCTGCCCGCGGCTGAAGTAGACATCGGCGGGCGTGAGATAGGCGAGGCTCTCGTGATAGCGGGCATGGTTGTAATGCTCGACGAAGGCCGCGACCTGCCGTTTGAGATCTCTGGGCAGGTAGTAATTCTCGAGCAGGATGCGGTTCTTCTGGGTCTGGTGCCAGCGCTCGATCTTGCCCTGCGTCTGGGGATGGTGGAGCGCGCAGCGAACGTGCTTCATGCCCTTGTGACTCCAAGGAGCCGGACTCTTGCGTCCGATATTTGCAAAAAGATCAAAACGAAACGTTTGCCGTCCGTCGCGTTGCATGCCCAAAAGTCATTATCTTTGTGACTGTTCCTGATCTTTAGTCCAAATCGATAGCCCCCCGACGCAGACCACAATGACCACGCCACATGCCATGTATAGGGTTGCCTCGGAGGCTCCTGGCATAATTGTCGGTAGGAGATATATCGCAAGCCCGAACCCGCCTGTAAGCAAGGTCGTGAATGCCTGCACACGGCCAATCATGCCGGCGTCCACAATAGTCAAAAGGTGGCCGTTTGCCGCCGCTCGCGACACGTTCCAGAGCATGCCGGCCACACAATAGAGAACAACAGCGACGATCGGATTCGTCGCGAGGGAAAACAATGACAGGGAGGCGCCAGCAATAGCCAAGATTGTGGGTGTGAGACCTTGCAGACGTTTAGCTATGGACGGAAATCCCACCACCGCCAATGCGACCATTCCAGTGATCGCGGCAGCCATTTCGAGCAGGCCAAACAGGCCACTGTCACCGTCGAGCGATCGGATCACAAAACCCGGAAGGAGCAGGTTGGTAATTTGGATCACAGCAAATGCCAGCCCGACGGTTACCGCCGCTGAGAGGGCTTGAGGGCTGGTGAGCAAGTAACGGAGAGCCTGCCGTGAAGCGGGTAGCAGGCTAAGCCGTTGAGACGATCGGACGTCGCGGGCCTGCGCTGTGATCGTCTTCAGCCCAGGAAGACATGCTAGAGTTGCCGTCGCAAACATCAGTGCGGACGTGAGACTGCCGAGCCTGTCAATCGCAAGCCCGGTAGCACCCGTCCCGATTGCTATGCCCAGCTGATTGAAAAGCGAAAGTCGAAGAGCGAACCCCATGCGCTGTGCTTCGGGAATGATTGCCTGCAAAATGCCGCTCAGTGACCCCGACACGAGTGCGAAGCCGAAGGCTCCCAATACGCCGGAGGCGACGAGAAGGACTGGCGATAGAGATTCTGCGACAAATCCGATGGGGGCGAGCAGGGTCAGCCCCAAGGCTCGGATCGCCTGCCCCGCCACCGTGACCTGCGCCCGATCATGACGATCAGCCAGGTGGCCAGCGACCGGCGCGAGCAATAAGCCGGCCGCGCTGGATGAGAGTAACACCAGTCCAACCAGTCCAGAGCCACCAATGTGGAAAGCTATCCAGGCAGGCAGAACAATGCCGACGCCAACAATAAAGAAAGAAGCCGCCGAAAACGCTATTAACAGAGATCTTTCCAAATCTTTCACGCGGAATCTGTCCGAAAATTAATCGTCATTGGCAATGTCATCTCGTAATGATTCGCCACAAAGTTTCTGACTTCCGTATTTATTGAACATGGATTTGTAGGATGTGCAAAAATCGGATTCTTGCGACATCGAGACCGAGGCACTACCGCTTTGCGGGACCTAGCGGACGTTTGCGGCTCCCTTGCCGAGCTGCTTCATAACTGCGAATGGCACATAGGTTATACGAGAGGACACGCTAAGACGCGCGCCATATGTCGCGGATCATATTCGACGAGCAGTCGGCGCTTCGTCCAACATCGGCGCTGAGAGCGGGCGACCAATAGCGCCGGCCGAACGCGTGAATCCCCCCGGCCGCATGGTAGGCTCCTGTTCGGGTAAGACTGTCAGCGTTCTGAGCGCGCGGAAATTGCGGTGCGCGGCAGCGAGGATGTAGGAGACCGCAATGCGGGCGAAAGCAAACATATTGCCAAACTTTCAAACAGATTTTTATCAAAAATTCGCACGGTCCGGGCTAAAGGATGTGTTTACCCTCCTTAGATGGTCGCTGAGATTTATATGAACAGTCCAAAAAGCTCCGAGAACCTGGGTCGCCATAGCCCCACCCTTGGCGCGGAGCGCCAGCGCAGCATCCTGGAGACCGTCAATCGTGGTGAAATCGTTTCGGTCGGCGAGTTTGCTGAGCGCTTCAGCGTCTCGCACGAGACGATCCGCCGCGATTTCCGCAGCCTGGAGGAAGCCGGGCGGCTGCGTCGGATCCATGGCGGGGCTGCACCGGCGGACAGTTTCGATCTGACCGCGCGGCGGCCCGTGACGGAGCGCCTGAACGTCGATCGCGACGCCAAGCTGCAGGCGGCGATGGCGGCGATGGTTCTGTTCGAGGACGGCATGAACGTCTATCTCGGCGCAAGTTCCACCATGCTGCTGGTCGCTGAGGAACTGGCGAGGCGCAACAAGGCGTTGACGATCACCACCAACATGATCGACATCGCCGTCGCCTTCACCGGTGACGAGCGCTGTTCCGTCACGCTGCTCGGGGGGCATGTCAATCCGCGCACCCGTTCGACGGGCGGCGTCGAACTGATGAAGGCGCTGGAGCACCGGCTCTTCGATCTCTCCGTCATGGGGACCAGCGCGATCCATCCACAATTCGGTGTGCTCGGCCCGACCAGCGCCCACGCCATGCTCGCATCGACACTCTGTGCTCAGTCGACGCGGCATTGCTTCGTCGCGCATAGCGCCAAATTCGGGAGGCGTGACGCTCAGGTGGTGCGCCCGCTACGGCAGATCGACATGATCGCCACTGATCGCCGCCCGCCGGAGGAGATGGTTTCCCCCTTCGAGATGACAGGAGCGGGCTTGCTCCTGCCGGACGACACTCAACGCGCCCCATCGTCACGTTCCTCTCCCGAAAGTGGCCGCCGCTCATGAACACATACTCGTCGACGCACGGATCGTGCGCCGGATAAGGTGAAGCCGGGCGAACCTCCTCTTCCGCCACGGCACGCTGGACAGGGCAGCCCCATGCAAAGGCTTTCGACTGCGCGGGCGATTTTCTCCTGCCGGGTCTGATCGACCTCCACACGGTTCAGAGTCGAACAGCATCTCAACCCGCATCCCGGCCTGCGCTGGCCATTGGTTCTCGCTGCCGTGCCGGCGCATGACCGGTAGCTGCTCTGTGCCCGTATCACGACCGTGGTCGATGTTGCCGCGCGCCTTCGAACGCGCAGCACGCGGCTTGGATCGCCCGCACACGGTCGCGAGATCCGCACCTGGCCCGCGCAATGTCCGGGTACCGGTAGCCGTTTTACTGCGTGCAACCGTGCGTCGGTCAATGTCGGTCATAAAATCACATAGAGTAACAAAAACGGTCACACGAGCTTCATAGAACTGGCCCACAAGCCCCCTCGAAACCTGAACAGCGGGGCTGATCATGACGGATTTTCGAATCACGCGGCGCGGAGCGCTTTCCGGCGCGGTGGCCAGCGGGCTGCTCGCCACGGCAAAGCCCTTCGAGGCCATGGCACAGGAGCGCAAGCGCCTCACCATCGGCATATCGGGCTTTCCGCCAGCGCTCGAGCCTGTGTTGTTCAATCACACCGCGACACGGCGCGTGGTGCCGCAGATATTCGATACGCTGATCGCATTCGACCACGCGAACAACATGGCTCTGCGTCCCGCGCTCGCGGAGCGCTGGGAGAGGTTGAGCGAACGCTCGCTGCGTCTGTCGCTGCGCCGCGGTGTCACCTTCCACGACGGCAGCCCGTTCACGGCCGACGACGTGGCCTTCTCGCTCGGTCCCGATCATCTTCTCGGATCGGACCGTTCCGGGCGCTCCATCGCGATGCAGACGCTCGATACTCTCGATCGCATCGAGATCGTCGACAGCCATACCGTGATCGCCCATGCCAAGGGCAGCGACGCGCTGTTGGAGCAGCGCCTGGCAGCCTGGGGAGCGGAAATCGTCGGCAAGCGCGCCTTCGAGGCGGCAGGCTCCTGGGAGAAATGGACGCCGGCGCCTGTGGGCACGGGGCCCTATCGCCTGGTTAGCCAGAAGCTCGACATCAATGTCGTGCTCGCCGCTCATGATGGCTACTGGGGTGGCAGGCCGCATTTCAGCGGGATCGAATACAAAATCGTCCCCGAGCTCGCCTCACGCATGAATGCTCTGATCACAGGTGAACTCGACATCGTCACCGATGTCCCGCCGGACCAGTTCGCCGACATCACCAGGCGCAGCGAACTCGAAATCGTGGGCGGTGCGGTTCAGAACATTCGCTATCTGGCGATCGACCAGACTGCTCCGGTTTTCAAAGATCCGCGTGTACGTCGCGCGCTGAGCCTCGCGATCGACCGCAAGCTCTTCGTCGAGGCGCTCTGGCAGAACCGCGTGCCGCTGACGAATGGCTTCCAGCTTCCGAGCTTCGGCGAAGGCTATGTCGCCGATTTTCCGGCACTCGCCTATGATCCGGATCTGGCGCGCAAGCTGATCCGGGACAGCGGCTACAAGGGCGAGCAGATCGTCTATCGCCTGCTGAGCAACTACTACACCAATCAGGTCGCCGGCGCGCAGGTCATGATCGAGATGTGGCAGGCGGTCGGCCTGAACGTCAAAATCGAGATGATGGAGAATTTCTCGCAAATCTACCGCAAGCCGGTAAACGCGATATTCGACAGCTCCTCGACCGCGATCTTCCCCGACTATCTCGGCCAGGGCTGGCGCGAATTCGGGCCGAACGGCACGCTGCCCAAGCAGGTCGGCATCTGGCAGAACGAAGAACATTTCGCCCTCGGCGCGAAGCTGAGGGATACGGTCGATGCCGGCGAGCGGCGCAAGATCATCCGGCGGATGCTGGAGATCATCCACAACGACGATCCAGCCTGTGTCGTGCTGCACGCCTCCGGCCAGTTCTACGCCAAGCGCAAGAACGTGCCCTGGGTCCCGGGGCAGACGCTCGACTTGAACTTCGGGCCCTTCAACGCTGCCTTCACCAAGAGCTGATCAGCAACGATCCGCATGACGCGGCGGATGTCCGCTGCGTCATGCCATCGCCGACGAGACCGACATCATGAATCGAACGGTGCGAGAAACAGCACGAGGAAGAGGCGAGGGCTTATCTCCTGTCGCCGACGGGCCTTTGGTCTCCATCCAGGGCCTCACCGTCGCATTCGACGGCATGCGCGCCTTGCATGGCATCGACCTCTCGATCGGGCGCGGCGAGGCGGTCGGGCTGGTTGGCGAATCGGGTTCGGGAAAGTCCGTGACCTGGCTCGCCGCGCTTGGCTTGCTGCCCAGGAAGGCCGCGATCGCCGGCAGTGTCAGGCTGGACGGGGCGGAGATTCTCGGCGCGCGCCCGGCGACGCTCGATCGGGTTCGCGGCGGGCGCATTGCGATGATCTTCCAGGACCCGGCGAGCGCGTTGAACCCGGTCATCCGGTTGGGCCGGCAGGTCGGCGAAGCGCTGGCCCTGCATCGCGGCCTGTCCGGCCAGGCGATCCGGGCCGAGGCAAGGCGGCTGTTCGACCTCGTCGGCATTCCCGACGCGGCGCGGCGCCTCGACGCCTATCCGCACGAGCTTTCCGGCGGCCAGAACCAGCGCGTCATGATCGCGATGGCGCTCGCCGGCGAACCCGATTTGCTCGTCGCCGACGAGCCGACCACAGCGCTCGACGCCACCATCCAGGCGCAGATCCTCGAATTACTGACGCAGATCCGACGCGAGACCGGCATGGCTCTGGTGCTGATCAGCCATGATCTCGGCGTCATCTCGCAGAGCTGCGAGCGGGTCTGCGTGATGTATGCCGGGCGCATCGTCGAGACCGCCGATGCCGACGCGCTGTTCGATCGCCCGTTGCACCCCTACACGCAGGGCCTGCTCGCGGCGCTGCCGCCGCTGGAGGGCGTGCGCCGCCGGCTCACGCCGATCGAGGGCAATGTTCCCGAGCCTTGGAACCTGCCGCCGGGTTGCGCCTTCGCACCGCGCTGCCCGCGCCGGGAAAACATGTGCGACCGTGCTGTGCCGGCGCTGGACGAGGCCGGCCCTGGCCGCGCCGCCGCCTGCATCGCGACGGGCATCGACAAGGTCGCGCGGCGACCGGAACTGACTTTCGCATGAACGGGCCCCTCCTCGAACTCCGCGCCGTTTCGCGTCGCTACGTCATGCACCGTGGCTGGCTCGGGCGTTCCGTCGCCGTGCATGCCGTTGACGGCGTCTCGCTTTCCGTCGAACCCGGTCGGACGCTGGGTCTCGTCGGCGAATCCGGCTCCGGCAAATCGACTACGGGGCGCCTTGCGCTCGGACTGGAGCCGCCCGATGCTGGCGACGTGCTGTTCAAAGCCGCGCCGCTACCCAAGGGTGACACGGCCGAGTGGCGCCGGCTGCGCGCCCGCATGCAAATGATCTATCAGGATCCGCTCGGTGCGCTCGACCGGCGCCTGCCGATTCTCGAGCAAGTGCGCGAGCCGCTCGACGTGCATGGCGTCGGCGACCCGAAGGAACGCGAGCCTCGGGCTCTTGCCTTGCTGCAATCGGTGGGCCTGCGCGCCGATCAGGGTGCCCGCTATCCGCACGAACTGTCGGGCGGCCAGCGTCAGCGCGCCGTCATCGCTCGCGCTCTCGCGACCAAGCCCGACCTCCTCGTCTGCGACGAGCCGGTTTCGGCGTTGGACGTCTCGATCCAGGCGCAGGTCGTCAACCTGCTCGTCGATCTCCAGCAGGAGTTGGGGCTGGGCCTGCTCTTCATCAGCCACGACCTCAAGGTGATCCGGCAGGTCAGCCACCGCGTCGCGGTGATGTATCTCGGGCGCATCGTCGAGGAGGGCGAAGCCGACCTGCTGCTGGCTGCGCCGACACATCCTTACACCGAGGCGCTGGTCTCGGCCGCGCCCGTGCCCGGTCGGCGCGGACGTCCGCGGATCGTCCTGCAGGGCGATCCGCCCAACCCCGCGGCGCGCCCCTCCGGCTGTGCCTTCCATCCGCGCTGCCATGCCGCCCGCGCGCGCTGCAGAATCGAGAGCCCAGCCTTGCTGCCGATGCCCGATGGCCGTCTGACCGCCTGCCATGTCGCCCATGACCAGGCCGGCTTCCTGAAAGCGGCGAGCTGATGCTGCGCTTCTTCCTCATCCGACTCGGCCGCGCGGCGCTGACCGTCTCGCTCGTCGTCACCTTCGCCTTCATCGTGCTGCGCATGTCCGGGGATCCGGCGCTGATCATCATGAGCGTCGAAGCGCCCCCGGAGGCGATCGCCAGCTTTCGCAAGGCCTGGGGTCTCGATGATCCGCTCTGGCAGCAATATCTGCGCTACTTCATCGCGATCGGCCAAGGCGAGCTGGGCCAGTCGATGCGCGACGGCCGCCCCGCGCTCGAGATCGTGCTGGAGCGCATTCCCGCGACGCTGACGCTGACGCTGCCGGCGTTGGCCCTGAAGCTCGGCATCGGCGTACCCGCTGGCATCTACGCCGCGCTGCATCGCGACAGCGCGATCGACCGCGTCGTGATGATCACGGCGGTCGCGGGTTTCACCGTGCCGAGCTTCGTGCTCGGGCTTGTGCTCGTGCTCGTCTTCTCGGTGCAACTCGGCTGGTTGCCCTCCGGCGGCCAGGAAAGCTGGCGCCACGCCATCCTGCCGGTGCTGACGCTCGGCATCGGCGGCGCGGCGTTGCTCGCCCGCTTCACACGCTCGGCCATGTTGGAGGTGCTGGGCCAGTCGTATATCCGCACCGCCAGCGCCAAAGGCGTACCGTGGGGGGCCGTCATATGCGGACATGCGCTTCCCAATGCAGCGATCCCCACCGTCACCATCATCGGCTTCATGGTAGGCAGCCTGATCGCGGGCGCCGTCGTGGTCGAGAGCGTCTTTTCCTGGCCTGGCGTCGGGCGCCTGCTCGTCGTCTCGGTCGCCAGTCGCGACCTCGCCGTGGTCCAGGCGATCCTGCTGCTGGTCGCGGTCACCATGGTCATCTCAAACCTGACCGTCGACCTGCTCTACGGCGTGCTCGACCCACGCCTGCGCAGCGGCGCCAAGGCAGGAGGACACTGAGATGGTCGAGATCGCCCCATCTGCGCCGATCGTCTCCGCAACACCGGCGCGCAAGGCCGCGTCGCGCGTCCCGGCGCTCGTCTGGTTCGGCTTCGGCTGGATCGTATTGACGATCCTCGTCGCGCTGGCGGCCGACTGGATCACGCCGTACCGCTTCAACGCTTCTGATCTGCGCAACCGTCTCGCCCTGCCATTCCACCCGCTGCACTGGCTCGGTACGGACGAACTCGGCCGCGACGTGCTCTCGCGCCTGATCGTCTCGATCCGAGTCTCGCTGCTCGTCGCCTTCGGAGCCACGCTGATCTCGGCGACGCTGGGCACGTTGCTGGGTTTCCTCGCAGCTCATTTTCGAGGCTGGACCGAGCAGATCGTGCTGATGCTGGCCGATTTCCAAGCGGCGATGCCCTTCCTGATCCTCGCACTGTCCGTTCTCGCCTTCTTCGGCAATTCGCTGCCGCTCTTCATCGGGCTGATGGGGTTCTATGGCTGGGAGCGCTATGCCCGCATCTCGCGTGGGCTCGCCATCGCCGCCGGCGCCCAAGGATATGCGGGGGCCGTGCGCCAGATCGGCGCCTCACCCGCGCGCATCTATCTGCGCCACATCCTGCCGAACATCGCCTCGACGCTGATCGTCTCGATGACCCTGACCTTCCCAGAGGTGATCCTGCTCGAAAGCGGGCTCTCCTTCCTGGGTTTAGGTGTCCAGCCGCCGATGACCTCGCTTGGAAACATGGTCGGCTACGGCCGGGATTACCTCACCCGTGCGCCATGGATCATGCTGGCTCCCGCCGGAGCCATCGTGATGACAACGCTTGCCGTCAGCCTCGTCGGGGACTGGCTGCGCGATAAACTCGACCCGACCCTGCGTTGAGCGAAAGCCCTGCTATGACACCGAGCACTCCCAGCGCATCCAAAATGGTCGTCTGCGTCTTCGACGGCCTCAGGCCCGATTTCGTCACGCCCGAGCGGATGCCGAACCTCTCCGGCTTTGCCGAGGGCAGTAGCTGGTTCCGGCAAGCCCGCAGCGTTTTTCCTTCGCTGACACGCCCGGCTTCCGCTTCGATCGCGACCGGCGCGCCGCCGAGGGTGCATGGCGTCGTCGGCAACAGCTTCCTGTTTCCCGAGGTCACGCGCGAGCACATCCTCGATCTCGGCAGCCTCGACGACATTCTCCTGGCGGAGCGACACACCGAAGGCCGCCTCGTCGATACGGACACATTCGCCGACGTTCTCGCACGCAACGGCCGCAGCATGGCCTGCGTCCATAGCGGCTCGGCGGGCGCGGCCTATGTCATGAATCCGCGCGCTGCACGCAACGGCCACTGGACATTCTCCATCCACGGCCGGGACGGCAGCGTCACGCCCGAAGCGGTCGACGAGGTCGTCGCCCGCTTCGGGCCGCTGCCGCCGCGCGAGCTGCCGCGCTTCGCCGAGATCGACTATGCCGAGTTGGTCTTCCGCGAGCATGTACTGGAACGGATGAGGCCAGACCTCGCCCTGATCTGGTTCAACGAGCCCGATACCTCGTTCCACTACCGTTTCCTCGGCTCCGACGAGACGGCTAGCGTCGTCCGGGCAGCGGACGCGGCTTTCGGACGAATTCTCGACTGGATCGATCGCCAGCCTGACGCCGAATGCTATACGGTGATCGCGGCTTCGGACCACGGCCAGATCACGATGACGGAAACCTTGCCGCTGCACGAGCTGCTGCGCGCCGCCGGCCATGAGAACAGGCAAGCCACCGAACGCATGCTCACCGGCGCGCACATCGCCCTGACGGATGGCAATATGGGTGAAATCCGCATCCTTCAAGGCGGGACGGCGCGACGCGACGACATCGCGAACTGGCTGATGGAGCAGGACTTCCTCGGCATGCTGTTCTCCTGCGGCGGCGACGGCATCGAGGGCGAGGTTCCCGGCACTTTCCCATTGTCTCTCGTCGATCTCGATCATGCCCGTGCGCCCGACCTGATCTATGTGCTGCGCTCCCATGACGGCCCCGATGCCTGGGGCCATCCCGGCGTTGGCATCGTAACAGCCGGCGACGTTCCGGTCGGGGGCGGCATGCATGGCGGTCTGCACTCGGACGAGCTCAACACCGTGCTCATAGGGCGTGGCGCGGGCTTCGCGGCCGGGACAGTCGATCCACGCTCTTGCGGCATCGTCGACATCGCGCCGACCGTGCTAGCCGCGCTCGGCCTGCCGCCAGCGGCGGCGATGACCGGCCGGTCATTGCTGGCGGCGGCCGGCGAGGCCGGCTCGCCTGTCGTGCATGAGACCGGCCGCGGCCGGTTCCGCCAGCGGCTGACGAGCGTCGAGCGCGACCGCTCGCGAATCCTGCTACGGGGCGAGCGCGTCGCTTGAACCCGGCTAAGATAAAGCGGCGTTTCGGTGGCCTTGCAGCTCGGCAATGGCTGGATCGGTGGCTTTGCCCCATTCGTCGCAACGGCGGTCGTCATCGCGACGGGCAATATCTTTGGCGGCCTTTGGTACACGGTGGTCGTCGCGGCTCTGACCGCAGTGATCAGAGCGTTCTTCCTGCCGGAGACACGCGGGCGCGACCTGAGCAAATAGGGACTGACCAAACGAATGCTGCGGCACCAATGCGTCGCGGCATTTCCGACTTCCTGCAAAGCACACCCGCCGCGGTGTGAGTTGATCCGGCGGCGTCGCCCGGCGAGCGGGTGCCCCTGAAGCCGCCATGGGCGCGGCGCCAAGAATCAACCATCACTTCAGCTGGCGGTCCATTTCGATCGCCACGGTCAGGCCCACCTTGACCCTATCCATCGCGACAAAGGTCTTGAACTTCCGGATATTGGGGTTGGCGAAGAACAACCTCCTGGTCAGCGTTTCGTAGGCCTCCATCGTGGGGACGAGCACCACCAGCACGAAGTCGACCTCACCCGTGACGTAATAGCACTGCTGGACCTCCGGGGCCGTCGTGAAGGCTGCTTTGGCGGCATCGATGTCGGCGGCGGTTTCGCTGACGAGCTCCACCTCGACGAAGATCGTGATGCTCTGCCCAAGCGCGGCGGGCTCCACCACTGCCACGTTGCCACGGATGACCCGGTCTCGTTCCATGCGACGTATGCGGCGCTGCACCGCGGCTCCGGATAGGTTGACACGTTCACCTATCGCCCGTTGGGGGGTGGAGTTGTCGACCTGAAGAATCGAGAGGATTGCCCGGTCGAAGGCGTCGAGATCATGGTCGGATGGCGGCATGGCTCGTGAGACAAACTTGCAAATCGGAGGCGCTAATTGAGCGCTCTAATCGGGTCCTTTGCAATATTTTATCCGAAGCGAGGCGAACCGAGGTCCATATGTTTCTGTCGAACCGGCTATCCGAATACCGCGCACCCCTGGACGACGTGGACGCGCGCACGCTTGGTGGAGACGGCGTGCAAGCGATTGAACGCTACCTGGCGATCAGGCGCGATCATCGAGAGACCCCCCTGGAAGCCCTGCCCGGACTGGCAAGGCAGCTTGGGATAGGCTTCCTGCATGTCAAGGACGAAGGACAACGGCTCGGTCTCGGTAGCTTCAAGGCGTTGGGGGGCGCATATGCGGTCGCGAAGTTGGTTCTGCAGTCGGCGAGTGCGCTCCTCGAACGTGAACTGGATGAAGGCTCGCTATATTCCCAGGAGGTCAGGGACGTTGCGGAGGGGATGACGTTCGCCTGCGCGACGGATGGCAACCACGGGCGCTCCGTGGCGCAGGGAGCGAAGCTAGTCGGCGCGCGGTCCGTGATCTTCATCCACGCTGGCGTCAGCGACGCGCGGGCATCCGCCATCGCAGCCTTCGGAGCGGAGATCGTTCGCGTCGACGGTACGTACGACCACTCGGTGACCGAGGCGGCGCGCGTCGCGGACGAGCGCGGGTGGACGGTCGTTTCGGACACGTCCTGGGAAGGTTACGAGCATATCCCGGGCTTGGTGATGCAAGGGTATACCGCGATCCTCACCGAGGCCTTGAAGCAGCTTCCCGAAATTCCAACCCATGTTTTTGTGCAAAGCGGCGTCGGAGGCATCGCCGCGGCAACGGCAGCTCACTTCTCCATCGCCCTGGGGGATCGCCGACCCCTCTTCATCGTCGTCGACCCCGCGCGGGCGGCCTGCCTCTACGAGAGCGCAAAGGTGGGCCGGCCAACGCAGATCCCGCACGGTGCCCCCACCGTGATGGCCATGTTGGAATGCTACGCCCCATCCCCGCTCGCCTGGCGCGTGCTGGGTCGCGTAGCCGACGCATTCATGACGGTATCCGACGAGGTTGCGGTCCAGGCGATGAACCGGTTGGCGCGGCCGACGGACGGCGATCCTGCAATCGTCTCGGGCGAGAGCGGCGCAGCCGGCTTGGCCGGCCTGATCGAGGCCCTCGACGATCCGGCCGCCAAGGATGCGTTGGGGCTCGGGCCGTCGTCACGCGTCTTCTTGATCAACACGGAGGGCGCCACCGATCCCGCGACTTATTTCGACCTAGTCGGGATGCATCCCGCCGACGTTGTCATCCCTCGGGCCGGAGAGCCCGGGCAGTTTTCGGTATGAGGTTCCGTTCATCCGCCCGGATCGGGCATAGGCAGCGACCGCGGCCATGCCGGCGTCGCAGGCTCGAGCGCAGTGGGAGTTGTGCATGATCATCGATCTCGACGACCTTGAGCGGGAGATGACCCATTGGCGGCGGGACCTTCACACTCACCCCGAGTTCGGCTTCGAGGAGACGCGGACGGCCGCATTCGTGGCCTCCAAACTGCGCGAGTTCGGCCTGGACGAGATCGTCGAAGGCGTCGGGGGAACGGGGGTCGTCGGCACTTTGCGCAGAGGCGGCGGCAATCGGTCGATCGCTCTGAGGGCCGACATGGATGCCTTGCGCATCCCCGAACGCGGAACGCACGAGCACCGCTCGCTGACGCCCGGAGTCATGCACGCCTGCGGTCATGACGGCCACACGAGCATGTTGCTAGGTGCGGCCAAGCTGTTGGCCGCGGAGGGTGGCTTCGACGGCACGGTGCGTTTCATTTTTCAGCCTGCGGAGGAATGGGGCCGGGGGGCGCTCGCCATGCTCGACGACGGGCTACTGCAGCGCTTTCCGTTCCAGGAAATCTACGGGCTTCACAACGCTCCCGGCGTCCCCGTGGGCCAGCTTCGGAGCAGGCCGGGTCCGATCATGTCCGCGGAGGACAATTTCGAGATCGTGCTGAAAGGGGTGGGCGGACATGCCGCCCGCCCCAACGGGGGCAACGAGACGCTCGTTGCCGCATGCGCACTCGTCACGAGCCTCCAGACCATCGTATCGCGGCGCCTGAGCCCCACCGATGTCGCGGTTGTCTCCGTGACCGAACTGCTAACCGATGGAACGCGAAACGCCTTGCCGGGCGAGGCGCGCATCCTGGGGGATGCGCGCAGCTTCAAACAAAAAGTCAGCGCCGACATCGAAAGACAGATGCGCGTCATCTCCGAAGGCGTCGCGCTCGCCTACAATCTTCAACACACGGTGACCTATACCCGTGAGTTCGTTCCGTTGTTGAACGATCCGCTGTTGACGCAGGCGGTGCTGGGAGCGGCCGCGGAGGTGCTAGGCGAAGGCAACGTCTCGCTCATGTCCGAACCCTTCACGGCGTCCGAGGATTTCGCCCGCTTCCTGGATCATGTCCCGGGCTGCTTCGCCTTCATCGGCAACGGAGACAGCGCACCGCTTCACAACCCAGACTACGACTTCGACGACGCCGGACTGACCCATGGCGCGCGCACTCACGCGGCGATCGTGCGCAGCCGGCTGTCGATTCCCTAGAGACGGCCCGCGCCGTTCCCGCCCGACCAGGAGACCGACATGGCTCACTCCCTCAACCCCGCAGCTTCCACTGCATTCATGCCCTCGGGGCCGAACCAGCCCGCACTCGATGGCGAGGCCGTTTGGGAGGCGCGCCGCGACCTTGCTGCGTGCTTTCGCATGGCGGCCCGGAATGGTCTGGAAGAGGGCATCTGCAATCATTTCTCCGCCCTGGTGCCCGGCTACGACGATCTTTTCATCGTCAACCCCTATGGATGGGCCTTTCGCGAGTTGACGGCCTCGCAGCTCCTCATCTGCGACTTCCACGGCAACGTCGTCTCGGGCGACGGGCAGCCGGAAGCGACCGCCTTCTTCATCCACGCCCGGGTCCACAAGCACCTTCCGCGTGCCAAGGTCGCCTTTCACACGCACATGCCCCATGCGACCGCGCTCTCGATGACCGAGGGCGAACCGCTGATCTTCGCCGGTCAGACCGCGCTCAAGTTCTATGGCCGTACCGCGTTCGACCGGGATTACAACGGTCTGGCGCTGGACGAGAGCGAGGGTGATCGCATCGCCGGCGCGATAGGCGACGCCGACATCGTCTTCATGAAGCATCACGGCGTCATGGTGCTGGGCCCGACCATCGCCGAGGCGTGGGACGATCTCTACTATCTGGAGCGGGCCTGCGAGGTGCAGACCCTCGCGCTCTCGACCGGGCGGGCGGTGTTGCCGGTCAAGCCGGAGATCGCCGAGGCCGCGTATCGCCAGATGCGGGAGGGCGACACGGAGTCGGCTCGCCTGCATCTCGCATCCATCCGCCGCCAGCTCGACACCGAGCAGCCTGCCTACCGCGACTGATTGGGGATACACGAGATGAATGGCGACGACCTCAGCATCCAAATCCGGCCGATGAATCCTCAGGATCTCGGCCCCGCCGCCATCCTGTCCGGGAAGATCGATTGGCCACACCGGCGACAGGACTGGGATTTCATGTTTTCCGTCGGTGAAGGGCTGGTCGCCGTCTCGGGCGGCGAGGTCCAAGGCACGGTCATGGCCTTTCGCCATGGCCCGAAACTGGCGACCCTGGGAATGGTGATCGTCGACGGCGCGCTGCAGGGTAGGGGCGTGGGCCGCCGGCTGATGCAAGAAATGATCGCTCGTCTCGACGGCAGTGCCATCCTTCTTCAAGCTACGAAAAGCGGGGTCCCGCTCTATCGCGGATTGGGCTTCGACGAGGTTGGGGATCTGTACCAGCATCAGGGTTTGGTCCCGGAGGTCGCCCCCCCCGTGCTGGCCGAAAACGAGACGATACGTCGCGTCGCGGCTCCCGATGGAAGACTCGAAGCGCTGTATTCCCGAGCGAGTGGGGCGGACAAAGCCAAAGTGATGACGGCGCTTTTCTCCCAGGCGCAGTGCGCGATGCTGCTCCGCGACGGGACGCCGGCCGGCTTTGCCATGTTGCGCGAATTCGGTCGTGGTTTGTGTATTGGGCCCGTCGTAGCGTCGGACCGCCGAGCCGCCCAGGTCCTCATTCAGCACTGGCTGGCCGGCAGCGTCGGCAGGTTCACGCGTGTTGATTTGGCGGGCGACGAGAGCGTGTCGATGTGGCTCGAAGGGCTGGGGATGCCCAGAAAGGACGGCACGCTGACGATGACTTACGGTGCGATGCCGCCCGTCGCCGACGACGTCATTTTGTTCGGCCTCGCAGCGCACGCGTTGGGATAGCGCGGTTGCGATCGGGAACACATCGACGAACACCGCAGACCTCAGGGCGTTTAATCCACGGGTCGCGGTGAGGGCATCGCCGGAAGACTTGGCCTCGCATTCGGGCCAAATCACCACTGCTGCTGCGAATGCAGCGGTGTCTTCGTTCGGTGCCGTTCGTCAGCGCGTGATCGCGAAGGGCACGATCGCATCGCGCTTGACGTCCTTGACCAGCCGCCCGCGGACATGGATTTCGCGTAAACACCACCATGCCTCGCCCGCGCCAGCACGGCGGCCATCGCGTCCAGTCGCGGATGGCAGGCCGGGTCGCGCACGACGGTGCAGAAGGTTCGCATCATGGAGAGGGCGGTCGACGCCCGCGCCGCGCGGTTGCGGGCGGACCTGCGGCCATACAGCCTCGCCGAGAAGCAGGTCATCAGGTCGACCATGTCCTGGACCAGGTCGTAGGAGACCTCGTCGGCGTCGATCACCCTAACGCCCCGGTCGGCGGGCTTCAGGGCCTGCTCGATCTGGGCCCGCCGAAACGAGCGAGCCGGTCTCGATGCTCGATGACGATAGTCTTCACGCCGGGATCGGCGAGAAGCCTCCCGAACTCCTTGCGACGGTCGTTCGGGCCCGAACCCACCTCTCGCACGTAGCGGTCGATACGGCCCCCTCCGCCGACGCCCGTTCCGCGATGAGGCGACGTAACTGTCCAGATCCGCCTTCAGATCGTGCGAGGAGACGCGCGCATAGGCAACGACCAAACGTGGCCCCTTTTCGGGGACGTCGATGACACAGCGCCCTGCCGGAAAGATTCGGCTTGGTCGGACGTGGGGAATACCTCCTCCACGGATCTACCGAACGAATGGGCGCGAATCGCCCGTCGGGCGTATAATGGACCTTGCGGCGCCTAAGCTTCGCGACCGGCTGCCGTGATGGCCGCCACGACCCGGTCCGTATCCTCCGCCGTCCCCACGCTTATGCGAACGAAGTCTTCGTAGTCATGGCCGGGGATCAACGAGGTCAGTATGCCAGAGGAACGAAGGCTTTTCTGGACCTCCCTACCGTTGCGCCGGGTGCGGACCGCCAGGAAGTTCGTTGCGCTCGGCATGGTTTCGAAGCCGGCGTCCTGCAACGCCGATCTCATGCGCTCCCGCTCCGTGATCGTGCGATCGATGATGTCGGTCGACCATTGCTCATCCTCGATCGCCGCCAGCGCCGCGGCCTGGGTCACGCGCCCCACGTTGAACAGCCCGCGTACGCCATCCACCATGTCGACGATGCGAGTGTGGCTGGCTATGGCGTAGCCAAATCGAATGCCGGCGAGCCCGTGCGCTTTCGAGAGCGTCCGGATGACGACCCAGGGATGTGAACTTCCCCGCAGCTCTTCGACTGCATCGATTCCGCCTTGCGCACGAGAGAAGTCTCCATACGCCTCGTCCACGATCAACAGGTGGTTCGATGGGACCGCATCGGAGATCTCCCTGAATTCGTCACGGGTCAGCGCTGCGCCGGTCGGGTTGTTCGGAGTGCAGACGACGGTCACGTCCGCCGCTCGGGCCGCCGCCGCCAGGGCTTTGGGGTCGTTGCATCCATCCGCCCTCAACGGGACGGGGCGGTACTCCGCCTGGGCCAGCACCGACGATTCGTAATAGCGTCGATAAGTCGGCTCAGGCACGGCGAGTGCCGAACCCGCGCGCAAGACCACCTGCAAGAGCATGGCGATGATCTCGTAGCTTCCATTGCCGAAGATCAGTTGGTCTTGTCCCACATTCAATTTGGTCGCCAGCTTTTCGCGCAGGCCTCGGGCCCGATGGTCCGGGTAGCGATTGGCATGCCGCAACGCCCCCTCGACTGCGACCGCCACTGCAGGGGAGGGGGCGTCGGACGCCTCGTTCTGATTGAGCGCCGCCACCGCACCATCTGCTTGCCATTGCTCGATATGACGTTCGCCGGCCCTGCCTTCAGCCAGCGCGATCACGTGCGTTGCGAACGGGAACTGGCATTCATTGTTCGACATCAGGCTCTCCACTCGAAATCTCGACGACAATTTTGACGCGCCACATTCAGCCAGAGGGCTTGGGGCAGGGAATTCGATGACAAACGCACCGCCGCAACCGCGAGCTTTCCCTGAGACCGAATGGCGTGTCACCGGTTTGAACTCGCGGCATCTTCTGCAAATGAAGTATATTTGGCGCGGGCCGACGCAGGCGCTCTATTTGCCTCATGAAAATGCAAGAATTTTGCTCCGAACGATCGTTCGCGTCGTAAACCGCGCAGCGCGCTGGAGGCGTGGCCGAGGCGACGGTCAACCGAAGCGACCTGGGCGATATATCCAAGGTGACCTTGAACGTTCAGGGGCCGGATGAGTGGACCTCCCGCCCCCCGAGGACTCTATCGCGATTGAGAATTCGGCCGGGGTCGAGCGCTGCCTTGACACGCTCCATCAGCGCGATCTCCGCCGGGCTGCGGCTCAGATGCAGGAATGCCCGCTTCTTCCTACCGATCCCATGCTCGGCTGAGATGGAGCCGCCAAATTCGCCGACCGTGCCGTAGACCACGCTTTCGACCGCCTCGTAGCCGCCGAGTGTTTCGTCCACCCGCAGCAAGATCACGTGGAGGTTCGAGTCCGCCAGGTGTCCGAAGACGGCGACGACCGTATCCGGCCACATGTCTAGAACTCGATTGCGGATGGTTCCCACCGCCTCTTCAAGTAAGGCCCGTGGCAGGCTTATGTCGAACGAGACCATCGTCCCAAATTTGCTTCGATACTCATAGGGCGTCTCCCGAAATTTCCAGAACCCCAGACGGTCCGCCTCCGAACGCGCAAGAAAGGCGTCCTGGACTACGCCTTGGTCGACCAGCCCCATCAGGCATCCCTCCAGCGCATCGACCTCGCTCTCACTCGCTTCAACCTCCACGAGCAGTGCGATGCCGTCGTGCGACGCGAAGGGGCTTTTCAGTCCGAAACAGCGTTCGGACATCGCCATCACCTCGGGCCACATCGCTTCGAAGGCCATCAGCCTTCCTGGCAAGGCCCGCTCGAGGGCTCTCTGCACGGCTACCGCTGCCGCGAAGTCAGAGACCTTCAGGAACGCGGCCGAGATGTCGCCCGGTAGGGGGTGCAGGCCGAGCACGACCCGAGTGACGACACCTAGCGTGCCTTCCGAGCCGATGAACATCTGCGTCCAATCGTAGCCGGCGTTGTTCTTCAGCATCTTGTTCAAAGACGTGACGATCGTACCGTCCGCCAGCACGGCTTCGAGACCGAGCACGTTGTGTCGCGTCATCCCATAGCGCAGGACGCGGTTGCCACCCGCATTCGTGGCGACGTTGCCACCGATCGTACATGAGCCCCGGGCGCCGAGGTCGATCCCACAAAGAAAACCCGCCTCGACGGCGGCTTGCTGAACGACTTGGAGGATGGTGCCGGCCCGAGCCGTCAATGTGCCGGCGACCGGGTCGATCTCCTCTATCCCCGTCATGCGCTCCAATGACAGAGCGACCTCCGTGCCCTTCGGGTGCGCCCCTCCGGCCAGCCCGGTGAGGCCACCCTGAACGACGACCGGCCAATGAGCCTCGCTGCACAGCCGCAGCACCTGGGAAACGGCCTCGGTGGTGTCCGGGGTCGCGAGGATGGAGGGTGCGATCGGTGGCAGGCGGCTGGCATCGGCTCCATTGCGCTCGGGAACCTGGCCTCCGACGCGGACGAATGTCGGCCCGATGGCATCCCTCAGACGGGATGCCATGTCTTCCAGACCGATCGTTGGACCGTCGGACTTCATGAGGCACCCACGCGTCCGTCCGGGCTGATCGAGCGCAGACGCGCGGCAGGCCTCAGCGGCGCTCCTGTCACAGCCTGGACATCCTCAAGTCGGGCGCCGTCCAGGATCGCCGAGACAACGAGGCCGTCCGTCTCGACCTCGACGATGGCGAGGCTCGTGAAGATACGCGAGACGACGCGGGTGGCGGTAAGCGGAAGGGTACATTCCGACACGATGCGCGGCGCGCCCTCGCGGGTGACGTGCTCCATCATGACCCAGATCTGCTTGGCGCCGACGGCGAGGTCCATCGCCCCGCCGACGCCGGGCGGCTCGCCCTCGTCCCGGCCGGTGTTCCAGTTCGCAAGATCGCCGCGTTGGGAGACTTCGAACGCGCCGAGTACGGCAACGTCGATATGGCCCCCTCGCATCATGGCGAAGGCCATGGACGAGTCGAAGAACGAACCGCCACGCGCGAGCGTGACCGGTGACTTGCCGGCATTGATGAGATCGTAGTTCGCCTCGCCCGGCGCCGGTGCGGGGCCAACATGGAGGATTCCGTTCTCGCTGTGCAGGATCACGCCGGAGTCCGGTGCCATGTAATCGGCCACATGAGTTGGCGCGCCTATGCCGAGATTGACGAAACTATCCCGGGGCAGTTGCGACGCGACCATGCGCGCAAGGTCCTGCCGCCCTAGACCTTTCATGACTGGGACCTCGCGAAGACGCGGTTGACGAAGATGCAAGGGGTGACGATGGCCTCCGGGTCAAGTTCACCCGGCTCGACCACACGGTCCACCTCGACGGCCACGATGTCCGCTGCGGTCGCCATGACGGCGCAGTGATTGCGGGCGGTCATGTTGTAGACGACGTTGCCGAGGGTGTCGGCGACCTTCCCCTTTACGAAGGCAAAGTCCGCCTTGAGCGGCGTCTCCAGCAGGTAGGTGCGCCCACCGACGTCGACCTTCTGCTTCCCATGTTCGAACACGGTGCCGATGCCAACGGGGCTCAGGAAGCCCCCAGGCCGGCGCCGCCCGCCCTGATCCTTTCGACCAGCGTACCCTGCGGGACCAGCTCCATCTCGACCGCGCCCGCGCGATACTGTGCTGTGAAGTCCTTGGAGTTGCGCGGATAGGAGCAGATGATCTTGCTTACGATCCTGGAGCGGAACCACAGGGACAGGTCGTCGCCCTCGGTTCCGGCGTTGTTCGAGATCAAGGTGAGGCCACGCACCCCGAGGTCCGCCACGGCGCGGACGATGGCGCGAGGGAGACCTGCGCCACCGAACCCGCCGACCATGACCACATCACCGTCACGCAGACCTTCGACTGCAGCGGCGGCGTTCGCGACGACGACGTTCCTCATGTTGGTTTCCCCTCCATCCCTGTCGGCGCCTGCTCCCCGGCGACGGGCATGCCGTAATCCTTTGCGAGGCCTCGCCCGATGCGATCGAGCATCATCTCGTTCGTCCCGTCGGCGTAGGCTGCGAGCCGGACTTCCGCGAGGTGCATCCCCAGGCGGTGCGCGTCGCTCGCCCCGACCGCGCCCATCGCCCGAATGCACTGATCGATGCCCCAGATCGCCGTATCGACGGCGAACTTCTTGCACTGGGCCGCGGCGGTCTGCGCCGGCAGGCCGCGGTCCACGAGCTGAGCGGCCTTAAAGCCGAGGGCATTGGCCGCCTCCAGTCGCGCCGCCACCTCGGCAAGCTCCCACTGCAGCCCCTGGTGGGCGAGCAAGACCTTGCCGAGCGCTTCGCGCCTCCCACAGTATCGGACGGCCTCGCAGAGAGCCGAATGAAGTGTCGCGACCGCCATCGCCGCGACGTGCACTCGCGCGGCATTGACCGCCGCCATGGACGCCCTCACCGCGTTGCCCGCGGGTCCCAGCAGCGCCCAATCCGGCACGAAATGATCGCGAAATGTCATTTTCGCGAGCCGGAACGACCTGCCGCCCGCCAACGGAACCTCTTCCCGCGTGACGGACGACTCCGCGCCGCAAGGAACGAGGAGGCTCATCAGCTCCGCGCTCTCGCCCGAGCGCACGAGCATGGACACCCAATCCACGATCGTTCCGTTCGTCACCCAGTCCTTCACACCGTTGACTAGCCAGCCGCCCGACACGGGCGTCGCCGTCGTGGTGAGGGCGCCGAGATCGCTGCCGCCGCTTGGCTCCGACATGGAAGGCGCCGCGAGGATCGAACCGGCGACGAGCCCTGCGAGCAGGTGGCTTCGCTGCTCGTCACTTCCGGCACGCGACAGCCTCGTCGCCTGGCCTTGCAGGTTGTTGAGGCAGAACGCGGCCGCGAAGCTGTGGCGGGCGACTTCCTGTGCGACGCGGACCTTGCAGATGAAGGACGCGCCGTGGCCGCCGTGCTCTGGCTTGACCTGAAGGCCGAGCATTCCCTCGTCGGCCCAGCTCTTGATCCACTCCCGCGCGAATGGGACCCCTCGAAGGTGAGCCTGGCGGGTTTCCTCCGAGAATTTGCCTTCACAGAACCAGCGTGCCTTCGAGACGAGCTCGCGCTCGGCATCCGACAGCGCGTCGTCGTACTGGGCGAAGAAGGTCATGGCCGTACCGATTGGTCGCTCAATCCGGCTTGTTCTCTTTCGCCCACTCTCCCCAGTACGCGACCTCTTTCGCCACGTCGGCTGCAAAATTCTGCGGGTTGGAATCCTTGATCGGAACCGCGCCAATGAACTGGATCTGGGAGGCGAACTCGGGGCTGTCACTGATCTTGTCGAGTGCTTCCATAAGCCGTTTGACCACGGCCGGAGGCAGTCCGGCTGGACCGGCGACGCCGAACCAGGCCGAGATATCGAAAGCCTTGCCGCCGGCCTCCTCGATCGTTGCCAGGTCCGGGAAGGTTACCGATCGCTCGGGCGCCAGTACCGCCAGCGCCCGAAGCGAGCCGGCCTTGATGTACTCGGCGACCGTCGACTCGGTGAAGAACCCAACCTGGATCGTGCCCGTGAGCAAATCCGTGATCGGCTGTGCGCCGCCCGGATAGGTAACGAACGTCATCTGGGTTCCGTACAACTTGCCGAAAATCGTGCCCCCGATATGGGAAGTCGTACCCAACGTACCGCCGTAGTTCAGCTCCTTAGGGCGCGCCTTGGCGTATGCGACCAGTTCCGCGACCGTCTTGGCGGGGAAGTTGGAGTTCACCACAAGGACCGCGCGCTGTTTCGCCATTTTGCGAAGGAGCGTGAAGCTGCTCAGCTGGTCGTAGGCGACCTTCGGATAGAAGACCTTAGCTCGCGTCTGCGTCGCTTCCACGCTCATCAGGAGCGTGTATCCGTCGGGAGCTGCCTTGCTGACGTTCAGGGCGCCAATGGTACCGCCGGCGCCGCCTGTGTTTTCGACAATGACCTGCTTGCCGAGTTGCTCGCCCAAGTTCTTTGCGATGATACGCGCGAGGACGTCCGTCTGTCCGCCTGCGGGATATCCCACGACGAGTCTGACGGGCCGGGTTGGATAATCGGGCTCGGCCGCTGAGGCGAAACCGGTGACGATCATCGAGGCGAACGCTGCGCAGACCAGAAGCTTTTTCATTGACAAGCCCTTCCCCTTTTATGCGTTGGGGTCAGAGTTGCCCAAAGGCATCAAGTCGTCAATAAGCATCATGTTGCCAAATTGGGCTTGTGTTGCCCAAATATGTGTCGACGCCGCAAAGGGCGGGCCATCAAAGGGAGCGGACCATGTTTCGGGGAATCTTGATCGACAAGGACGACAAGGGTCAGCGCGTATCGGTGACGGATCTGTCCGAGGATCGCCTCCCGGCCGGCGACGTCACGGTTCGGGTCGAGGCCAGCACCATCAACTACAAGGACGCCCTCGCGATCACGGGCAAAGGCCCGATCGTCCGCAGCTTCCCGATGGTGCCAGGCATCGACTTCGCCGGCGTCGTCGAACACAGCGATCATCCTGAGTTCGCGCCCGGTGATCGCGTTCTTCTGAATGGATGGGGCGTGGGCGAACAGCATTGGGGCGGGCTGGCAGAGCGTGCGCGCGTGCGCGGCGAATGGTTGATCCGGCTACCCGAGGCCCTGACCGCCAAGCAGGCCATGGCCATCGGAACGGCTGGCTATACCGCGATGCTCTGCATCATGGCCCTCGAGCGTTTCGGGTTGGAGCCTGGACGCGGCGAGGTCCTCGTGACCGGGGCGAGCGGGGGCGTCGGAAGCATCGCAGTGGCGCTCCTAAACGGCCTGGGTTACCGGGTCGTCGCGTCGACGGGACGGATGTTGGAGGAGGCCTACCTCAAGGACCTGGGCGCCGCCGAGGTCATCGATAGGAGCACGCTCTCCGAGCCGGGCAAGCCGCTGCAACGGGAGCGCTGGGCTGCGGTGGTCGATTCCGTCGGCAGTCATACGCTCGCAAACGCCTGCGCGAGCACCAAGGCGGACGGCGCAGTCGCTGCCTGTGGCATGGCGCAAGGGCTGGACCTGCCGACGTCGGTCGCGCCCTTCATCCTCCGCGGCGTGGCTCTGCTGGGGATCAACAGCGTGACCCGTCCAATCGCGGAGCGCGTCGAGGCATGGCGGCGGCTGTCGGAGAACCTGGATGCGCTCAAGCTCGAGACGGTCACGCGCACGATCCAGCTTGCCGAAGTGGCCGACGTTGCCGAGCAGTTGATGGCAGGGCAAGTCCGAGGGCGCGTGGTCATCGACCTGGAGGCCGGGGGCTAACGCGAATTTGCAACGCGTGACCGAAGCGCCGAACAACCGAAACGCATCGGGTCCGATCAAGGCGAGAGGCTCGATACCCGTGCTGCTGCGTTCCGGTCCCGGCGCGATGGGTACCGGCAGGATCGTGCGGACCGTCCATTCGACAATGGGCTCGCATATGGAACGATTTGTTGCTTTGAAGCTCCTGTTATCCGTAATCTGATAGATAGAGCATCCCAACTTCCGGGACGCGGGCGGTAGGTGGCGGACTGCCGCTTGGGGCCACCGCTCCCGGCGAAGGCGCTAAAGGCTACCGCTGCCGCTAGGAGCATGGGCTGATGGTCCTGACCGGGGTCGCTCTGCGGCGGCACGCAACACCTATCGCATGGAGCGCCTCTACCGGTTGACGCCGGAGCCCGGCGAGAGCGGTGGCCAGTGCAGCTAGCATCGGCCGCGTGCGGCGGCTGATGCTAGCTGCAGGACCGTTGATGCCTGGGTGTCCTACTTGGCTTCGCAGGCAAGAACGATCTTCCAGCCCATTGGCTAAACGTCCTAACCCTTGACGAGGTCCGCAATAGTCACTGGCATCGGTGTTGTCGGCCGACCGATGAGGGTACTCAACTGTCGGCTCTCGTCGAACAATGCACCGTTGGCAGCGCAAATCTCGGTGTCGGCGAGAAGGGCTGAGAACTGCTCTGGAACACCGAAGCCGACTAGAGCCGTTTGATACTCGTTTTGCGTCATGTTGCGATAAGCCACGGGCTTACCGGCGGCTTCGGAAATCGCCGTGGCGAGCTGGCTCAGGGTGAATGCTTCATCGCCGACCAGTTCGTAGATTCGCCCGCCCTGATCATCGGCAGAGGCGAGCACAGCGGCGGCCGCCTCGGCATAGTCCGCCCGCGAAGCCGCTGCGATGCGACCTTCCCCGGCGCAACCCAGGACGACACCGTGTGCCAAGGCGGCGGGGATCGAAGGCGCCCAGTTCTCGCTGTAGTAGCCATTCCGGAGCAGGGTGAACGGAACCCCGGAGGCCTGCAGGGCGATCTCCGTGAGTTTGTGCTCGACGGCCAGTTTCATGATGGACGTATCGGCGTGTAGGAAGCTGGTGTAGGCGATCAGTTTGACGCCTGCCTGTTTGGCGGCCGTGATGACGTTCTGGTGATGTGCCCCGCGCTGACCGACCTCGCTGGAGGAAATCAGCAGGAGCCTATCGATACCGGCAAAGGCCGCAGCGAGGCTGGCGGGCTGGGCATAATCGGCCACGCGGGTCTCAATTCCCCGGGCATGCAGTCCTTGGGCAGCCTCGCTTCCGGCGTCCCGGACTCCTGCTACGATCTGCGAAGCGGGTACGCTGCGCAGCAAGACTGCGATGACGAGTTGTCCGAGTTGGCCTGTGGCACCGGTCACGAAGAGGCGCTGATGAGCATCTAATGGCATGAGATCGACTTCTCGCTGGTTCCTTCGGGAGAGAAGGTTACTATCCGAGACCGCGATGCTGCGTAAGGAGGCAGTTTTTTGGGAATGGGTTACGTGGAAGGAACCATCGAATGAGTTCGGCTGACCTGTTGGGCATGTTCGCGTTGTGGCAGGCCACCAATGTCGATGCTTCGACTTGCCCGGCGCGAGACGTGCTGGATCGCATTGGCGACAAATGGTCGTCACTGATCCTGCTTACCCTTGCCGTGGGGGCGCTCCGGTTTAGCGCCCTGAACCGGGCCGTGCCCGACATCTCCAAGCGGATGCTCACACAGACCCTGCGGGATTTGGAGCGGGACGGGTTCATCACGCGCCATGTCTTTCCAACCAAACCGCCGAGTGTGGAATACCGCCTCGCGCCCCTGGGGCGATCGGTGGTGGAACCGCTCGTTGCTCTGGTCGGCTGGGCACAAACTCACCACGGCGCCATTCGAGAGGCGCGCCAGCAGTTCGACACCAATGCTCAGAACGCTTGATTTTCGATTGGTCGATCGTGCAGCAGGATCGTCCGCTTCGGCGGGCTTCTACCGGTTGGTGCGCGAACATCGACTTCTGCCCCACCCGGCAATCACCTTAGTGATACGACCGAGCCCGTGATGCACGATCAACACCAGAAAACGAGACGGCAGCAAGCGCACGGCCGCTCACAGGTACAAACCCTATATTGAAAGGTGTCGACCGGCGAGGAACCCAAACACCATGGCTGGACCAAGTGTGCTGCCCGCGCCCGGATAGCTACCGCCAAGCACGCTGGCCATATCGTTGCCGACTGCATAGAGACCCTCGACCGGTCGCTCCGCCTTGTCCAGCACTCGGGCGTGGGCATCGACCTTCAGCCCGGCGAACGTACCCAGGTCCCCGATTTCCAGACGCACGGCGTAGTATGGCGGCTGTCGAAGCGGCGCCAGGCATGGGTTGGGGCCGTGCGAGGGATCGCCCATAAACTTGTTGTAAGCCGTGCTTCCGCGTCCGAACTCTGGGTCTTGCCCGACCTCTGCCTGCGCATTGAAGCGATCTATCGTCTCGCGGAATGGGTTCGGGTCGAGACCCAGATGCGCTGCGAGCTCCTCCGGAGTGCGACCTCGTTTGAGATAGCCGGAGCGCAGGTGGGGGCCGAGCGGCAAGGGCCACGGCTTGGCGTAGCCGAGGCCATATTTCCGTATCGCCCGATGGTCGCAGACAAGGTAGGCCATCACCGGCATGCCGGGCGGGGTCGCAGCCACCATGGCAGGAACGAACGCGTGATAGGCTTCCGCCTCGTTGACGAAACGGCGGCCGCTGCGATCGACGGCGATGAACCCTGGCTTTTGCCGATCCACGAGATGCGGGAATACCGATCTGTCCCGTTCCGAAATTACGGACACCGGCACCCAGGCGGCCGCATGGGCTAGATCGGAACGAACATGGCCGCCCGCGGCCTCGCCCAGGCGCAAGCCATCGCCCTGGTTGCCCGCCGGGGCGGGGGAGGCGTGTCGGCTTCCGGTGCGAACGTGCGGAAATAGACGTCGCTGCAGTGCCTCGTCATGCGGGAACCCCCCGCATGCGAGAACGATGCCCCGCCGGGCCTCGACGCGCACCTGTACGCCGTCATGCTCGATCGAGGCCTCGGGCGCGCCGGCACCGACCGAGAGCTCCCTGACGGCGGCGCGCCGCCAGATTCGGACGTCGAGCCTCAGCAGGGTCCTCAGCAGCCGTGCGGCCAGCGCGTTTCCGTTCGTCAGGCGGGTCCCGTAGCCGTAACGGATCCTGTCCAGCTGATGGCGCGCCATGACGCGGGCGACATAGAGCGCGGAGCGAGCGGATCGCGACGCCCTCAGGAAGTGCCAGAGCTCGTCGCCCGAGGCCAGGGTCATTCCTCCGAGCGTCATTTGCCGCAACGGTTCCCTCAACATCGGGCGTGCCTCACCGAGTTCCCGACTATCGAAAGGCTCGGTCAGCAGCGTGCGCCCGACACCCGCACCGGGACGATCGGGGTGGTAGTCGGGAAACTTGGTCGAGCTGACGAAACGCACGTCGGTGTGCGCGTGGAAGAATGAGACCATCTCGGGTCCGGCAGCGAGGAATGCATCGAGCACCGGCTGATCTATATGGTTCCCGGCGAGGCTCTCGACATAGCGCCGCGCATCATCGACGTCGTCCTCCACACCTGCCGCCCGTGCCAGAGGGTTGGCCGGAACCCACAGCCCCCCGCCGGAAAGCGCGGTGGTCCCGCCGATGCGATCGGTCTTCTCGACCAGCAGGACGTCCAGGCCGGCAAGTCTCGCGGTCACCGCCGCGGCCATGCCTCCCGCCCCGGAACCGACCACGAGCACGTCACAGACGTGCCGTTCGGCGCCTGGGTGACCGGCATGGGACGGTGAAGTCGACGACATGCCCATTTGTCCTTGCGTATCCATGCGTCATCTGCCCGACGAGCGGGAGTACACGAACGAGTCGTAGGGGAGCTCCGCGATCCGCTGATAGAGGAGCATGTCGCCCCTCAGGGCGTTGATGCTGGCGTAAAGTTTGGCGAACTTGGGGTTCTTGGCCGAGAGTTCGTCATAGAGCTTCATCGTCTCGTTGTAGCAGGCGTCGAGGATCTCCTTCGAGAACAGGCGCAGCTGGACGCCGGTACCCACCAGCCGCTTCAGCGCGGCTCCATTGCGTGCGTCGAGCTGGGCTAGCATCCGGTTGTTGGCTTCGTGGCAAGCCGAGGTAAGCGCGGCCTGGTAAGAGGCGGGAAGATCGTTCCAGCGCTTCAGGTTGACGAAGAAATGCAGCATGGGGCCGCCTTCCCACCAGCCGGGCGAGTAGTAGTATTTAGCCACCCTGGCGAAGCCGAGCTTCTCGTCGTCGTAGGCGCCGGACCATTCCACGGCGTCGATCGTACCTCTCTCCGGAGCGGCATAGATGTCGCCGCCTGCAATCTGCTGGGGCACGACGCCTAGGCGCGAAAGGATCTGGCCTCCCATCGCCCCGATCCTCATCTTCAGACCCTTGAGATCGTCCAGCGTGGCGATCTCCTTCCGGAACCAGCCTCCCATTTGCGCGCCGGTATTGCCGCAGGGATGACCCCATAGGTTGAAGCCGGAATAGAACTCGTTCATGAGGTTCAGGCCTCCACCCTCGAACGTCCACGCCTGCAGCTGGCGAGCGTTGAAGATGAAGGGTAGGCCCGATCCTACGGCGAAGCTCAGATCCTTCCCCAAGCCGTAGAAGCTCACGGAATGGCAGCACTCGACAGTGTCGTTCGAGACGGCATCCAGAGCCTCAAGCCCTCCGACGATCTCGCCTGGGGCGAAGACCTGCAGCTCCAACCCGCCTTCGGTCAGTTCGGAGACGCGCTTCGCAAGAAAGACACCTGCCCCGAAGCTGGTGTCCAAGCTTTTTGGGAAGCTCGATACCATGCGCCATTTCAGTTTGGGCCGGCCTTGCGCGAACGCGGGCCGCGCCATCACGGATGCGGCAGCGACGCCCGCTGCGGCTGTAAGGATTTCGCGCCTCTTCATGTCAGTTCCTCCTCAAGTTGGTTCATCTCCGGCGGATGCACCTCTATCCCCGGATAATCATTCACCGAGGTACGCCGCTCGCAGGCGTTCGTCGCCCAACAGCGCTGTCGCGGTATCCGCCTGCGTGATCCGTCCGGTCTCGATGACATAGCCTCGGGCAGCAATGCGTAGTGCGGCCACGGCATTTTGCTCCACCAGGAGGATGGCCATGCCGTCGCGCGTGAGCTGGCCTACGATGTCGAGAATGTTATCGACTAGGTTAGGGGCGAGTCCCATCGACGGCTCGTCAAGCATCAGGACCCGAGGAGAGGACATCAGGGCCCGCCCGATGGCGAGCATCTGTTGCTGCCCCCCCGACAAGCTGCCCGCCGCTGCATGGCGTTTTTCAGCGAGCGCCGGGAACAGATCGAAGACGCTGTCCCTCTTCCGCGAGACGGCGCCGCTCCGGTCCAGATAGGCTCCCAGCCGCAGATTGTCCTCGACCGAGAGGGGCCCGAAGACTTGGCGGCCCTCGGGCACATGGGCGAGCCCGCGGGCAACGCGCTGATGGGCCGGCATGTGCCGGATCGGCTCGCCGTCCAGCCGGATATCCCCCGCCGTCAGCGGCTGAAGGCCAGAGATCGCGCGCAGCAGCGTCGTCTTGCCGGCGCCGTTGGAACCCACGAGGGCAACGAGTTCGGCCTTGTCGACGCGCAGCGACAGGTCATGGAGAACCTGGATTGGGCCATAGCCGCCCGACGCGCCGTAAACCTCAAGCACGGGCTGCGTCCTCTGCACCTATGCGACCGAGATAAGCTTCGATGACCGCTTCGTTGGCACGGATGTCGGTTGGAGTTCCCCTCGCGATCACGCGCCCTCGATCGAGCACGACGATGCGATCGGAGATCGACATGACGAGGCGCATGTCGTGCTCGACGAGGACCACGGCCCGGCCGTCGTCGGCAAGCGATCTGATGAGAGCGGCCAGCTCGCGTGTCTCCGCCGGGTTGCATCCCGCGGCAGGCTCATCGAGCATGAGAACCTGCGGTTCGGTCGCAAGCGCCCTGGCGATCTCAAGGCGCCTGAGGGCGCCGTAGGGCAGGGTTCCTGCCATTGCCGACATCTGCGCTTCTAAGCCTACGCGACGGACTAGCTCTGCCGCCCGCGATTTGCTGGCCTCGTATTGTCTCGCTACGCTCGGAACGCGCAGCAGGTCGCCCAGAAAGCTATGGCGTTCCTTCAGATGACGGCCGACCAACACGTTATCGAGCAAGCTCATTTCCGTGAAGACCTGCAAATTCTGGAAGGTCCGGGACAGCCCCATGCCTGCGAGGCGATGGGGTGGAAGTCCGTCGATGTCCCGGCCGTTGAGCTCCACGTGACCGCTCGACGGCCGATAGAGTCCCGAGACGACATTGAAAAGCGTCGTCTTTCCGGCCCCGTTGGGACCGATTATGGCCAGAACTTCGCCGGCAATCGCATCGAAACCTACCTCGTTCAGGGCCTTCACCCCGCCAAAGGCGATCGAAACGTCGTGGGCGCGCAAGATGCTCATCGCGTCCGCCGTCTCGTGAGGGCGGCAATCGCCGGCACGACACCGCCTGGCAGGAAGATCATGACCACGACGACGATCGCGCCCAGGACGAGGGTTTCGTAGTCCTGCATGACGGTCAGCATCTGCGGCAGGAGCACCAGCATGGCCGAACCTACGATTGCGCCGACCACGGAATGAACGCCGCCCAGGACCGACATGGTGACCATCTCGACCGACTGCAGGAAACTTGACTGGTCGGGTGTGACGAAGCCGTTGGAGAGGCCCAGAAGCGACCCGGCGCAGGAGGCATAGATGGCGGCGAGGACGAAGGCGCGCAGCTTCATTCGGCTGACGTCGATGCCCATCACGCTGGCAGCAACCTCGCTGTCGCGGAGGGCGCGAAAGGCTCGGCCTGTCGTGGTGCCATCAAGGTTCAGCACGAGCCAGCCACCGATCAGCAAGCTGACCGCGCTGATCCAGTACCAGGCCGCGGGCTGCCGGAGATTCACGCCGAAGACCACAGGTCGTTGCACCTGCATCCCATCGGGTCCACCGGTCCAGCCGGCCTCGTTGGTCAACACCATGCTGATGAGGAAGCCGAGGCCAAGGGTCGCGATGGCAAGATAATGTCCCTTCAAGCGCAGGATCGGCCGGCCGACAACGAAGGCGAGAGCGCCCGAAATGAACGCGCCGACGAATGGGGTCACGAGCGGCGACACGCCGAAATGGGTCGGGAGGATCGCGGCGCTGTAGGCGCCGATGCCGAAGAAGCCGGCCTGTCCGAGGCTGACCTGACCCGCCTGCCCGATAAGCACCGTCAACCCCAGCGTGGCGAGCGCGAAGATCCAGACGAGGGTGGCGATCCGGAGAAAATATGCGTTCGGCAAAAGCCAACCCAACAGGACGATGACGCCGGCCAGGGCGGCGACGACGAAGTGACGGTCGCTGAGGCGGTAGGGCATTTGGCTCACACGCGATTGATGCTGCGCCGGCCAAGCAGCCCGTTGGGGGCGAGCAGGAGCACGGCGAAGGTGGCGAGAAACGCGATCGCATCCTTGTAGGCGGAGCTGAGATACCCGGCCGCAAGCGCCTCGGCGAGGCCGAGCAGCAGGCCGCCCGCGACGGCGCCGAGAGGACTGCCCATCCCGCCCAGCATTGCAGCTGCGAAGCCCTTCAGCGCGAGCATCGTGCCGACGTCGTAGCTGGTCAGGGTGATCGGCGTAACGAGGATGCCCGCGATCGCGCCGATCGCGGCAGACCCGCCGAAGGCGATCAGCATGATGCGCCGCAGGTCGATTCCGACCAACTGGGCCGCGAGCCGGTTGGCTGCCGTGGCCAGCAGCGCCTTGCCGACCAGCGTACGTTCCAGCATGAGCCAGAAGACCAGCGATGCCGCAGCCATCCCGCCAATGACGAGGAAGGCCTGCGACTGCACGGCCGCGCCCATGATCATGACCGGCTCCTCGGTGAGGAACGGCTTCAGGCCATGGAACTGCTTGCCGAACAGGATCTGCGCGCAGCCGCGCAGGAAGATCGAGACGCCGATGGTGATGATGATGATCGTCACGGGCGACGCGCGTCCCGCCGGCGCGACGGCGAAGACGTAGATCGCGATGCCGACCATGATCGCCACGGCCACCGCGCCGGCTGCTGCCGCCTCGAGCGGCAGGCCGTAGGCGGTGAGGGCAACCGTGACCATGCCCCCGATCATCACGAATTCGCCTTGCGCGAAGTTCACGATTCCGGAGCAGTTGTAGATCAGCGTGAATCCCAGGGCGACCAGCGCATAGACCGCCCCGATCGTTATGCCCGTCGCGAGATACTGTAGCAGTTCAGCCATGACGCTTGCCCGATCCGCGTGCCAGGTGAGAGTGCGATCCGGCCGCGACGCCGGTTTCGGTTCGGAGCGACCTGCCTAGTTGGCGAGCGTCCAATCACCGTTCTTGATGACGATCATCTTGAATGCCGAGGGCTCAAGGCCAAGATGGTCCTTCGGGGTGAAGGTGAAGACACCGCCCGTGCCGACGAATTCCTTCGTCGTCTCGATTGCGTCGCGAAGCTTTTCGGGATCGAGGGATTTTGCGCGTTTGGCGGCATCCGCCACGATCATCAACGCGTCATAGGCATGTCCCCCGAAGGTCGAGACCGGTTGCCCGGTGGCCGTCTCGTAGGTCTGCTTGTAAGCCATCACGACGGGCTTCTGGACGTCCGAAGCGGGAAGCTGCCCCGCGATCAACAAGGCCGCCGATGGGAGACGAACGCCTTCGGCGGAGGCACCGGTCAACTCGATGAAACTCTTCGAGGCCACGCCGTGGCTCTGATACAGAGCGATATTTGAGAAACCGAGCTGGGCGAAGTTGCGTGTGACGATGGCAGGGCTTTGGCCTGCGCCAGCATTGAGGACGGCCTGCAGGCCAGGGACCGCCTTTATCTTTGCCAGCTGAGCCGTCATGTCGCTGTCGCGCGCACCGTACTTCTCATCGGCGACGATCTGAACGCCGAACCTGGGCGCGACGGCGACGCATTGGTCGCGCATCGACTGGCCGAGCCCGTCGCTGCCGGAGATCAGGCCGACCTTCGACAGTCCGCGTGCCTTCATGTCCTCGAAGATCCGCTCGCAAGCCATCTTGTCGGTGTGCGGAACCTTGAAGACGAACTTGTGCACCGGTTCGATGATGCTGATGCCGCTGGCAAGCGAGATGAATGGGACGCCACGCTCCTCGAACACGGGAAGCATCGCCATGGAAGCGCCGGTCGTGGTTCCGCCGATCATCGCGGCGATCTTGCCGTCGTCCAGGAGGCGGGTCGCAAAGGTCCGCGCCTTGTTGGCATCGCTGCCGTCGTCGTAGATCACGAGCTTGATCTGCTTGCCGAGCAGACCCCCTTCGGCGTTGAGCTTGTCGACATAGATCCGCAGGGTCTTTTCCTCGGGCTCTCCAAGGAAAGCGGCCGCACCGGTGACCGACAGCACTGCGCCGATTGTCACGGTGTCTTGAGCTAGAGCCGGAACCGAAGCTACCGACAACAGCCCCGCTAGAGCGAGTGCTCGCATGTTTCCCTCCCTGAAGAACCGGTTCGATCGCCGGATTAATTAGTGGCAGTTAAGACGTTCGGGCCGGCCGCAATGTCCCCCTTCTGAGGGGACGTTTTCTTGGCCGGCTACGCGCTATCGGCGATCCTGGGTCGCTGGGAGTCGAAGCAGCGAACGTAGGTCCCTGACCAAGAGGAGGTCCCGCTTCGTGATCGAGAGCACTAGGGACGGTTACCGGATACCGACGTTCGCCACTTACTCACCACCCTCGGACGGAGAAGCGCAAACCCGCCACCCGGTCGTGGTCGTTGGAGGTGGATTGTGCGGGCTCACGCTGGCATGCGATCTGGCGGCCCGCGGGCAGCCTGTCGTCCTATTGGACGAGGACGACACCGTGGGCGTCCGGGGCTCGGCCTCGCGCGGCATCGTGTATGCGCAAAAGAGCCTCGAGATATTCGACCGGCTTGGCGTTTTCGATCGTATCGCGTCGAAGGGGATCGCCTGGTCGATCGGACGGTCTCTGGTCGAGGACGAGGTCGTCTACTCCTTCGACGCCGCCCGGGGGAATCTGTCCTGCCAGCCGCCCTTCCTCAACATTCAGCAGTTCTATGTGGAATGGTTTCTTGCCGAGCGACTGCACGGACATCCGCTGGCCGACGTCCGCTGGGGCAACAGGCTGACCGGGGTGCGCGTGAACGACGATTTCGTCACGCTGGAGGTCGAATGGTCGGGAGGCCGCTACGAGATCGAGGCCGACTGGGTGGTCGATTGCGGGGGACTGAACAGCACGCTGCGTAACGGTCTCGCCTTGCCGACCTATCCTGCGAAAGGCACCGAGCGATGGCTGATCTGCGACGTGCGATTTGCCGACGCGCTTCCCAACGAAAGATGGACCTGGATCCGCACGCGTGCCAACGACGGGCGCGCCGTGTGGCGCCACCCGATGGCTGACGGGATTTGGCGGATCGACTTTCAACTCGATGCCGGCGACGATACGGAGCCGAGCGAGGAAACCTGTCGCGCTCTGCTACGGCGGTTGCTCGGTCCCGACGTCGCCTTCGATCTCATATGGTATGGCCCTTGGGCCTCGCGGACCCATCTGCTCGACAACTTCCGCCGGGATCGCATCCTCTTTGCAGGCGACAGCGCCCACGTCTTTCCGCCATTCGGCGCCCGCGGTGGCAATAGTGGCATACAGGATGCCGACAACCTCGGCTGGAAACTTGCGCTTGTACTGGCTGGACTGGCTCCTGCGCGACTGCTCGACAGCTATGACCTCGAGCGCCGGGCGGCCGCCGTTCACAACACCAGGGTCGCATCCCGCAGTCTGAGCTTCGTCTCGCCAGCCACCGCTCAGGAACGCCTAATCCAGGAACAGGTCATAGCGTTGGCGCGCCGCTATCCTTTTGCGCGATCTCTCGTGAACACGGGCAGGCTGTCGGAGGCTTTCACGTATCCGCGCTCCGACTTTGTCGCAGACGGCGGGGGAGCGTCGGTGCCCAACGCGGCCTTCGTTTGCGGGGACGGCAGGGCGGGCACGCTCGTCGACATCGTGGGGGGAATTCCGAGCTTCGTTCTGCTCACGCGTGATGGTGCGCCACCGGCGGCCGTGGACCCGCTGTTAAGGGTGTTCACCGTCGGACCTGGCGAGGAAGCCGACATCAGGGATCCGGCGGGGGACCTCGGCGGACTGCTGGGTCTTGCCGGGCACGAGGGGGTTCTTGTCAGGCCGGATCTACACGTTGCTGGTTATCTCGACGACGTGGGGGCCGAAAACGTTGCCGTGCTGTTGGGGAGAGCGCTTGGCGCGCGGGCGCCCGGCATTGCCGAGGAACTTCCCAATGAACCTTGAAACGATCGCGATTCCAGATCCTGACGACTTCTACGAGGCCCTCTGCCGAGAGCATGGAGGGAAGACCCTTGAAGAGAGCGCCGCATTGAACATCAGGCTCGTCTTCTTGTTGGCAAACCAGATCAAGGATCGGAGCGTCTTGGTCGAGTGCCTAAAGGCAGCTGGTGAGTCCGGGAGCCGAAAGTCCTAGGCAGGTGGACCGGCCTGTCCACGACTCCAGATCATGCTCTTTGCGTTGGATCTGGATCCCCCTCGGCGACCTTGCTGGTCGCGTTGGCGCGGGTTTGATCATGGATGCGCTTAGCCATTTCGGGCGAGACGCCCCGAATGCGGGCTGCGCTCCTCTAGTTCATGCGAATTTGAATTGGCGGCACTGGGTCCGGCTTGGCGACCTGGGGTTCCTTCGTGCTCGGCCTGCCATGCTCAATGCAGGGCGTTGGCGGCGCGTCGGCGACTAGGACGCGCCCTTTTGCCGCGTCGTTGGCCGCAGCAGCGTGCAACCCTTGGAGTGGGCGTTTGATAAAATGCCCTGCCTAGGAACCCAGGGACCGGGCATCGACGGTCTACATCGGCGGTTTCCGAGTGACGTTGCATCACCTTTGCAAGCGCCTCGCCATGGATCGCCGGCCGCAGGCAGATCATAACTGCGACCGCATTGAAACTGCAAAGCTCACCATTTGGAAACGAAGCTCCTGCATCGTGAAGATTAGCAGGAACATACCCATGATCTTCTCGCGGCTTGCAAATGCGCTCCGGCGGCGGAACGCACCCCCACCACCAAGAGCGAGTTCCGAGGACGAGCCCTTCCGACAGATGGCCGAATGCAGCGCCGACATGATCCTCCGCCTAGGTCCGGATCATCGCCCGCGCTACATTTCGCCCTCTTGCGAAGCGATCATGGGCTGGTCGCCCGAGGAACTGATGGGCAGCGGTCCGGAGAAGGTCATCGTTGCCGAGGACTTGCATATCTTTTTCGAGGCAGTCGAAGCTCTGATGGCCGGAAAGGAGCTTGGCGGCGTCGATACGTTCAGATTTCATCACAAAGACGGACGGATACTTTGGGGAGAGGCCAGCAGGCGACTCTTGCGCGACCCGGCGACCGGCAAGTTGGGCGATATGGTCGTCATAATACGCGACGTGACTGAGCGGAAAGAGCTTGAAGAGAAGCTTTCCCGCATGGCTCTCGTCGATGTGTTGACGGGTCTTTCGAACCGCCGGGCCTTCGACGAGAAGCTCGACGCGGCTTGGCAGCAAATCCTCAGGAACGCTGGCCACATGTCGCTGCTACTCATCGACATCGACCATTTCAAGAGCTTCAACGACCAGTACGGACACCAAGTTGGCGATGACGCCCTACGCGCTGTCGCCGCTGCGCTGACCGGAGCTTTCCAAGGCGAGCCATGTACATTGGCTCGATATGGCGGCGAGGAGATCGCGGTGATCCTACCGGAAGTCGGCGCGCGGGGCGCCGCGTCGCTAGCGGAGCGCGCCCGGATTTCGATCGAGGCTCTTGGCATACCTCACGCAGGGAACATCGCCGGCGGGCTGGTGGTGACCATCAGCACAGGGGCCGCGACCGCCATGGCCCGAGCGGGAGGAACGGCGCGGATGCCCGAAGGTCTGCTCGCGGCCGCAGACATGGCTCTGTACAAGGCCAAACATATGGGCCGAAACAGAGTTGAAACGTCCCTTCTGCTTGCACCTGAAGGCGAACCGCAACCGCTCCAATGATCGCGCTTCGAAGGCGCGCGTCGCGATCGATACTGCGCTCATAGCCCGTCCACTCCGAGCGTCGCACACCGCCCGCGTCGTCTTTAGTTTGGCCCTGCCGGCGGCGGACGGCGCAGCTTCGCGCTACGGCCTGAGCATTCGTTGACCGTCGCCGCTGGCTGTCCGCTCAGGCCGATGCCAAGGTTTCAGGATGTACGGTCTTCCATAAAGCCTTGTCCCGTTCGGGCGTCCAGATCTGCGGGTGCTTCAGACCCCGAAGCTCGTCGTATGCCCGAGCCACGCCGAACGGTAGGATGTGATCGTAGACCGGCCAGTCGCCGTAGAGCGGGGTGATGCGCTCGCGCGCCAATTGGTAGCATCCCGGGAGGTCTGCCCCCCTATCAAGGCCTAGCTGTACGGTGCGCAGCAGCGTTACGAGGAAGTTCTTGTGGCTGTCAACGGCGTCGCTCACCGCCTGAAGCGTCGTGAGCGGGGCTCCGCGTCCCGGCACAAGGACCTTGGGAGAGAACGCCCGCAAACGCTCCAGCGTGTCGAGCCAGTCGTGGATGTAGGCGTCGCCGCAATAGATGCCCGTGCGGTTTTCGATGAGGTCGCCGCCGAAGAGAACGCCGCAGTCGGGGATCCAGCAGATGGAGTCGCCTGCGGTATGGCCCTTGCCGATATGCGTCAGGTGAATATGGCGTCGACCGACCCTGAGAGTCACTTCCTCGTCGAACAGGATATGGGGCTGGGTCAGACCGGGTATTTCCTCGAAGCCCTCGAAAAGCCGGGGCATGCGCTGCATCTCAGCCTCGAAGTCGCCCTGGCCGCGCTCGGTCAAGAGGGCGCCAGTGGCCTTGCTCGCCACGATGGCGGCATCGCCGAAGGCGGAGGCTCCCATGGCGCGCACGGCGTGGTAGTGGGTCAGGAACGCGTATCGTATCGGCTTGTCCGTGACGGTGCGTATGTCGGTGATCCATGCCCGCGCGGCCATCGGTGTCGCGCGAGTGTCGATGACGACGACATACTCGTCGCCCACCACGAAGCCGCAGTTGGGATCGTGCTGGCTTACATAGCCGTAGACGCCTTCGGCGAATTCGACGATCCGGGCCGTTTGGTTGGCGATGTCGGCTGTTGAGGCGAAGGCGACCATGACATTTCCTGTTCGTTGAGTTCGTCGCGTCGTTAAATGAAAAATTCCGGTCAGCCTGCAAACCCGTGCCTTCGGCTCCAGTCCCGGATGACTTCAAGGCACTCCCGAAGCAGCTCGGGTTGTCCGACGTAATAATGCGTGGCGCCTTTGATCACGACAAATTCCTTGTCCGCTGTGCCGAGGGCGTCGCGCACGATCGGATTATGCGTCGCCGGCACTGCATCGTCCGCGCTGTTTTCGATCTGCAGAACCGGAGTTCGGCGGATGCGGGATGCGTTGCGTGCCGCCGTCACGTGAGATCGGGTGAGGGACCACTGCGACAGCCAGGATCGAAGCGTCGAGAAACGGGCGAGGCCAGCCGGGGCTGAGTTGGCGATCCGGGGATCGCCGAGATAGGTCCACCCGGGACGCCGATCGTTGGGATCGAGCGTCGGGTCGAGCCAACGCACGTCGCACATCGTCCTGTGCACGACGAAAGCGCGCTCTCGCTCCCCGTCGTTCCGTTCGCGGAGCCGGGCGAGGGTGTCGACGGCCCAGGAAGTGATCCTGCCGTTGCGCTGCCGCTGCCGTTCACGGAAGGCCGCGACGAAGTCCGGTGAGAACGGTGGTCCATTCCGGAAGCCCTCCCGGTAGATGTCGAACTCGGGGTCGCGAGCGTCGGGATCGTTTTCTTCGATGACTGACGGATCAAGCCATTCGGTGAGCGTTTCGGCACGGCTGAGATGGGCGGCAATGAAGATCACCCCGTCTGCGGGCGTGAGGTCGGCACGCGTCAGGTCGTAAGGGTCGCCTGCCGGCGTCTCTGTGACCATGGGAGCCTCCGCCTCGGCTTGATAGAACAACGACAACGAGCCGCCTCCCGACCAGCCGACGAGCACGACCTTGCGATACTTCAGCTCATCCTTCGCGTAGCGGATATAGGCCCCCAAATCATAGGCTACCTTCTCCATGATCAAGGCGCTGTCGTTCTTCGCGTATCTGCTCCCGGCGCAGAGCACATGGATGCCCGCAGCCGCTAGGGCGGCCGGAATCGGCAATAGCTGCAGGGTCGAAGTGGGATGCATCAGCAGGAAGAGGGTATCCGAGGGGCAGTTTCTCGGCAGAAGGTGCTGTCCTTCAAGCACGACTTCGCCCTGATTGCCCGAGAACCCGTAGGTCTCGACCATGGCCAGCTTTTCCGGGAACCGTATGATGACCGGGATCCTGTCCCAGCTGGCCGCCGGCACCGCAATAGTTTGCATCGCAATCTCGTGGTTGATGGTTGGTGCCGGACGCGATCTGCGTCACGGGTCATCTTGGAGCCGGATCGAAGCTCGCGTCCGGCGCAGTGAGACTAGGCCCTCGCGGCGGCGCCCAGTCTTTTTTCCTTGAAACGGCTCCACGCTGCGATCTGGTCATGGGCGGTTCGCCTGGCCTCCTCGATGACGCCCGGCTGTTCGGTTCGCGTCGTCACCTCCAGGCGCAGGCCATTGGGATCGAAGAAATAGATCGACTGGATGAAGTCGTGATCGACGAGACCCTTCACGTCGATGCCCTTGGCCTGCAGGCGCGCCTTCATGGCGAGGACGTCGTCTACCGTCGGGACCTCGACCGCGAAATGCATGACCCAGTCGGGAGTGTTCGGGGAGGGTTGTGGCATCGCGTTCTCGCACAGGTCGAAGAAAGCGATGTAGGACCCGTCACGCATCTCGAAGAACATGTGGGCGTAGGGCTTCTCCTCGCCGGTGCTCGGCACCTTGTCGGCCTGCATGAAGTTGACGAGCGGGAGCCCGAGCAAGTCCTCATAAAACGCGCGGGTTTCCTCTGCGTCCCTGCAGGGGAATGAGAAGTGATACAGGCCCTTGATCGGCGGAAGGTCTGACATGCGGCTGCTCCTCTGGAGTGACTGGAAGCAGTCTGCCGTGGCCGCGGCACCGGATATGTCCTCCTTTCTCAGGGACAGGATTCGCCACAGGCGGTCCCTCGCCACGTCTCCTAGCGATCAGGGCCGTGGGGAGGGACCCTCATTCATCGAAAGTCGGCGTTCGTTTGAGGCCTCGCTCGTAAATCTCCTGCAGCTCACGCCGTGTCGAGATGTTCAGCTTATGGAACGCTCGCTTCTTGTAGGTAATGACGCTGCTCAGCTCGAGGGACACCTTGTTGGCGATCTCCTTGATCGCATCGCCGCGCAAGATCCCTGCACAGACCTCGGCCTCCCGGACGCTAAGACGGGGATCGGCAGCCCGGAGCGTGCGCTCGGTCGCGGCGTGCGAGGGCTTCAACGCGAGGGCCTCCAGCCGCAGGAGGCGATCGTGACTGCCGACGCAAGTGGCGACTGCTTTCGCCACCCGGTGGAAGCGTTCGAGCTCATCGTCCGCGAAACAACCGCTCGCCTCCCGACGATAGATGTTGAGGAAGATGACGTCCTTGTCGCGCGGGATGCAGGTCGAGATCCGTTCGATGACCCGGGGGTGGAGGTAGCAGATGCTTCTATAATCGCGATCAGGAATGTTCGACCAAGACTGACGTAGCGTGACGCTTTCCCCAGCCGGGACGCGAATGTCCATCATGGGATCGCGCCGCCAATACTCGTTGGCGTACCGCAAGGAGAGGCCGACCGGGCTCGTGTGATTGGCTCCAACGCCATCGGCGCAGATCAGGTCTACTCGACCAGCATCCGACTTGACGAAGGCTGAGAACATGTCCGCCTGGGCGACATGGCGAAGGCAGGCGAAAGCGCTTGCAGGGAACGTCTCGCGACCAATATCCGCAATGACGCCCAAGCACCCTTCATCCAAAACGCTTCCTGATTGAAACAAGGTCACGATTCCCTCCCCATGACGCGGGCCTGAAAAGGCCTTCTTCGTTTGGAGATCTTCTAGCATGTCGCCCTGTCGGCCGTAAGTCGATGTCCTCGAAGATGGTATGGCTCTCGCCCAAGGCGTCTTTTTCTCGACGCTCGATGCTAGGGACGGCCAGGGAGTCGGCTTGTGAACGGCGGTCTTTTGTTAGCCTATTTCCAGCCTGATCTGCGCCTGTAACGATTGGGCAGGCTGGATACGGGTCATGCCGCCTTCCTCCGCACCGGGACGGCGCTGCGGCTCGTTGAGAGCACCGGCAAGGTGGCTGACGGGTTCGATGCAGATGTAGGCCGAACCGGGTGCATGCAGTACGAGATGGTCCAGCCCGGATGCGGTGAGCATGACGCTCATGGTGGGATGCGAGAGTTCGACCTTCGTCCAGCTGGAAAGATAGGCGGTGGCTTGGCGGAGCGGTGCAACGACCTTTTCGCTGTGTCCGAGAGGCAGATAGTCTCCATCTATTGGCCAAATGGTCGAGGCGTCCGTGCGATGGGTGAAGGAGGTTGGAAAGTAGGGATGCCAGCCCAATCCGCCAGGCATTTCGTACGTGTCCTCGTTGCGGATCGCCAAGGCCACGGTGAGCCTCCCGGGCTCGAGCTCGAATCGCTGCTCGGCTGAAAACCGCCAGGGCCAGGCCGAATTGGCCTCGTGTGCCCATAGCAGCCTGGCTCGGTCGACATGAACCGATTCCGCGTTCCAGCAGCCCCTGTTGGCCATGCCATGCAAGGCGTTGGGCCAGGCGTCCGGGTGAACCGGGAGATGCCCCGCGCGGCCAAAATCGAACCGCCCCAGCCTGACACGGTTATGGAACGGAAGCATGGGATAAGCCCCACCTCTGGGCCATGCCTCAGGCTCAAAGCTCGTGTCCGTGATCGGCACCAGGATGTCGCCGAAAACATCGTGGTCGAACGACACGACCCGCCCGCCCCAGGACGGCCTGAGGACCAGTCGTAATTTTCCGGCTCGGAGAGTGACGTCGCCCATCATTGCACACGGTAACGCTGAATGACCTCAGGATCGGGGTCCAGGCCGAGGCCCGGTCCATCAGGCACTCGAATGACGCCCGCCTCCGGGATCGGCAAGGATCGATAGATCTGCGTCTCCGGCCAGACATAGAGGTACTCGAACAATGGCTCCGCCAGCAGTGCGGAGCCGATCTGAAGCGTCGCGAGATAGCCAGGACCGAAATAAGGGGAGTGCGGCATGATCGCGATGTCCTCGCGACTTCCCAGCATGGTGACGAGCTTCGCGATCTCGCTGAAGCCACCAACCTTGGTTACGCTAGGCTGCAAATATTTGACGCTGCCTGCCTCGATCAGGCTCTTGAACTGCCAGGCGGTACAAAGATTCTCACCAGACGAGAGCGCGACACGTCCGGAGAGTTGTGCCAGTTGTTCGAAATCCTCCGGCGGGAACGTCGGCTCCTCTAGCCACAGCGCTCCGATCTCCCCGAGCCAATCTGCCATCGATCGGGCTTCGTCCGTGGTCCAGCCGCAGTTTACATCGACCATCAATGCGGCGCCGTCGAGCACGGCGTGGCAAGCGGAGATCTCCGGGCGGGTGACCTCATGCAGTTTCACGTGGCGGAAGCCTTCGGAAATCGCTTGGCGCGTGAACCGTGATGCCGTCTCGGCATGACCGTAGCGGACGAGCGAGGCGTAGGCTGGCAACGTGTCGCGGCGGCGCTGGCCGAGCAGCATCGAGATCGGCAAGCCTGCGCTCTTCCCCTTTATGTCCCACAACGCGATATCGACGCCGGAAAGCGCGAAGATCGTAATTCCGTAGCGCCCGAACAGGCTCAGTCTACGCTGTAGCATGTCGGAGATGGCCGCCGGATCGTCCAGCTCGCAGCCGATGACCAACGGCAGCACGGTTTCATCCAGCATCGCCTTGACCGCCCCAGCGCAGAAATAGGCGAAGGCTTCGCCCCAGCCGACGAGACCGGAGTCGGTTTCCAGCCGCACCAGCACGATGTCGAGCCGGTTCCAGACGCTGGGCGTCATGCCTTCGCCGCGCCCCCCGTCGGAAAACGGGATCGCGAGGCGAAAGCTCTCTGCAGCGACAACCTTCATGCCTTTGTCTCCCGTCCGCGGGTCGGATTCGTCTTCGCGTAGCTGCCGCCAAAAACCTGTTTCATTTGCCTCTTCCAACCCGTGGTCGTCGCGATGTCAGGGGGCCGTCGCGGCTTCGACGACCCGCTTTGGCATCGCCATCCCGTGGGCTTGCTCGAAGAATTTCTGGAGCGTGCCGTCCGCCATGTTCGCCTTCACCCAGGCATCGACCCGGGCCTTGAGCGCGTCGTCACCTTTGCGCATGCCGATCCCATGCAGCCCCGTGCCGAGAATGACCTTGGGCTCGATCTTGAGTGCTGGGTCCTTCGTCATGATCGTCTGGTTCAGGCTCGTCGATTGGGCGATGAATTCGAGCTGGCGGGAGACGATGGCGGTCATGGCGGTCGACTCGTCCTCGAAGCGGACCACTTCCGTGCCGGCGGGAGCGATGGCGGAGACCTGAGTATCCATGACGGTGCCGCGTGCGACCGCGATGCGCTTGCCAACCAGATCCGCGGGCGCTGCGACCTTCGCACCGATCGGTCCCGAGACAGCCGTCTCGGTGCCGCCGTATGGCAGCGAGAATTCGATCACCTTCTTGCGCTCGTCGGTGATCGTCATCGCCGCGAAGACGAGGTCGACCTTGTTGGTCATGAGCAGCGGAATGCGATTTGCGCCGTTGGTTTCGACGATCTCCAACTTGAAACCGAGATCCTTCGCGAATTTCTCAGCGACCATGAGTTCGTATCCGGCGTAGCGGAGATTGCTGTCCTTGTAGGACCACGGCGGCACGTTGGGATCGAAGGCGATCCTGAGCGTGCCCGACTTGGTGATCCGATCGAGCGTCTGCGCCTGCGCGGACGGCACGAGGCAGGACGTCAGAACCGCGACGAAGGCGGCGAGAAGGATGCGTGACATGAGATCTCCCTGGGTGTTTTCGGCAGCTTTCACTGCTCGTGAGTGATGAAGTCGGCGAGTTCCGGAGTTTGGGGCTTGGCCAGGATTTCGGGGCCGCCCATTTCGTGGATCCGGCCGTCGCGCATGTAGACGACGCGGTCGGCCACGTTCCGGGCGAACTGCATCTCGTGCGTGACGAGGATCATGGTCATGCCGTCGGCCGCCAGCCGTTCCATGACGCGAAGGACCTCTCCCGTCAGCTTGGGGTCGAGCGCGGACGTCACCTCGTCGAAGAGCATCAGCTTGGGCTGCATGGCCAGGCTGCGAGCGATGGCCACGCGCTGCTGCTGCCCCCCGGACAACTGCTCGGGATAGGATGCGCGTTTCTCTGCCAGCCCGACCTTGCCCAGCACCTCCTCCGCAATGTCCAGCGCCTCCTTGCGGGATTTGCCGGCGACGAGATGCGGAGCCAGGGCGACGTTTTGCTCGGCGGTCAGATGCGGGAAGAGGTTGTAGCTTTGAAAGACGATACCCACGTCGCGTCGAAGCGCCTTCAGATCCACCTTCTGACGATGCAGTGCATGGCCGCAGACCCAGAGCTCGCCGCCCTCGATTGTCTCCAACCCGTCAATGCAGCGCAATGCGGTCGACTTGCCCGAACCGGACTGCCCGATGATGGCAACCACCTCGCCGCGATCCGCCGAGAAGGAAACGCCCTTCAGAATTTCAACGGAACCGAAGGATTTACGCATATCGACGAATTCAACGATTGCCGACATTGAACTTCCTCTCAAGTCTTCTGGATTGGACCGACAGCGGATAACAAATCAGAAAATAGAGCAGCCCCGCCAAGCCGAAGTATAGAAATGGCTCAAACGTGGCGTTGTTTATGACTTTCGCGTTGTAGGTCAGCTCGTGGTACCCAACGACCATCGACGATACGGACGTGTTCTTGACGATGATGACGAGGAAGCCGACGGTCGCTGGCGTCGCGATGCGTACGGCTTGGGGAAGGATGACGCGCCTCATGCGCTGCCACCGGCTGAGCCCCAGGCATTCCGCAGCTTCCCACTGCGGTTTCGCGACCGAAATCAGGCAGCCGTACCAGATTTGGCCAAGGTAGGCGCTCGCGAAGACGCTCATCGCCAGTGTTGCGGCAGCGAGCGGCGGAACCGAATCGAAGCCGAGCAGGAGCGGCCCGAAATAGGCGAGCCCCATCTGCACCAACAGCGGGATTCCCTGAAAGATCTGGATGTAAGCGATCGCGGCCATGGCCACGGTCCGAAGCGGCGATATCCGGGCGAGGGCGATTACGAAGCCCGCAACTCCCCCGCAGAGGATCGTAAGGAGGCTCAGCGTGATCGTGCCGAACATCCCGTTGAGAAGCGAAAGCAGGTACAGAGGCTGCATGATGTTTTGCCTGTCCTGCTAGAGCGCGGTGCCGAGCTTGCGCCGGCGCGGGAAGATCAGCTGGCCAAGAACCCAGAAGCTTCCTCTCAGAAGGAGGGTCAGCGCGAGGTAGATCGCGCCTAGCACGATGAAGACCTCGAAGTTGCGGTAGGTGAGCGACTGGACGCGGTTCGACACGCCGAACAGCTCCTCGACTCCGACGGCCGACAAAACCGAGGAGCCCAGCATCAGCAGGACGTAGAGCGAAACCAGGGACGGGTAGACGCGCTCCATTGCCGGCCTGAGGACGACATGAAGGAATATCTGGGCCTTCGACAGACCTAGGCAGCCTGCGGCCTCGATCTGACCGCGCTTGATGCTCTCGATGCCCGCGCGCATGACCTCTGTCGTGTAGGAGCCGATGTTCACGACCATTGCGATCACCACGCCGAGCATGATCGGGAGGCGAGCCCCGATGCTGGCGAGGCCGAAGATCAGGAAGTACGCCTGGATCAGCAATGGGGTGTTGCGGACGACCTCCACATAGCCGCCGACGACGAGGCGCAGCCACCGTGGCCCGCTCGTGCGCGCAACTGCGCACAATGTGCCGACAGTGAAGCCGGCCAGAGTGGCCCAGAATGTCAGGACGAGCGTGGTCCAGGCGCCCTGTAGGAGCATCGGCCAAGAGGCGAGGACGCTCCCGAAGTCGAATTCATACGCCATGTCGTTTTTCGCCCCAGCTCCCGACCGCGCCATGCGCGTCCGGAACCCGATAGGCGCCTCCTCCAAAATTTTGTCTGTTTCTTTTTCCCTAATCAATCTGACTGACCTGATCAAGTAGTCAGACTAATTTTCTTTGCGATTGACAAGGCGGCGCACCGGGATCACTCAGGAGGGCAAGTGGCAGGTAGGGAAAAATGGCGAGCAACACCGGCTCCGCGGAGGAAAAGCCCAATCTCGTGAGAGGGATCGCGGACCAGTTGCGGCGCGAGATCGCGAGTGGCGTCCATGGCGTGGGTGCGCGAATGCCAACGGAGCTCAAGCTGTCGGACAGCTTTCAGGTCAGTCGCTCTGTGGTGCGAGAGGCGATTGCGTCCCTGCGGGCGGAGGGACTGCTACGTTCCCGCCGGGGCTCCGGCATTTATGTCGAGCGAGCGGAGGCAGGGATTGGTACCTTCTCGCTCTCCGACCACACGCGGATCTCCACCATCATGGAGGTTTTGGAGTTTCGCATCGCGGTGGAAGTCGAGGCGGCGGCTCTTGCCGCCATGCGCAGCTCTCCTAGCCAGGACGAGGCGATCTTCGAACGGAATCGCGACATCCAGCGCGCACTGGCCGAAGGTCGCCCGACCAACGATGCCGACTTCGCCTTTCATCAGGCCGTCGCCGACGCCTCGGGCAACTCGCGCTTTCGCGATTTTCTCGACGTCATGGGCAACAACGGTATCCCTCGCCTCGCGATGAGGGGCGCGGCGTCTGACATCGCCGTCAGCCTTGAGCATATCGTCCCGGAACACGACCGGATCGCGCGCGCCATCGCGCACAGCGACAAGGATGCCGCGCGTGACGCGATGCGGTTCCATCTGGAGGGCAGTCTGCGCCGCTATCGCGATCTGATGCACGATCGCTCACCGGACGTCGAACGCCTTACGTGAGAAGGCGCGCCGTCTCGTCTGTCTTAATCCCACATTATGAGACCGATGGCAGCATCAAGAGATGTTTGTTGAGCTGAAGGCATCGCTTTTGGCGCCGGAAGGGCTAAAAATGGCTTACGTCGGACGGCGGCCGAGATCCAAGCCGGGCCCGTCTTACGATGTAGGATCGCAAAACCGAAGGGCCATCCATGTCCGACAAGATCGCCGTCTCGCCGGAGACACTCGACAAACTTAGAAAATGCGGCCAGGGGACTCTTACGACGCAGCTTTTCAGGCGCGGCTATCGTCAGCAGTTTCTGGTCGGGCTGACCCCCCTGAACCGCAAGGCCGGCTCCTTTGCCGGTGAGGCGTTCACCTTGCGTTTCATTCCCTCACGAGAGGACAAGGACTGGGATCTCGGCGATCTCAAGAAGCGCGGCGAGGACAACATCCAGTGGGAGGCCGTCGAGGCGATCGAGGCTGGGCAGGTCCTGGTGATCGACAGCCGCAATGACCCCCGCGCGGCTTCCGCCGGCAACATGCTGATGACCCGCATGATGCGCAAGGGTGTCGCTGCGGCGATCACCGACGGCGCCTTCCGCGACGGCACGGAAATTTCGGAGATGCCGTTCCCCGCCTATTGCCGCGCCAACACCGCCTCCACGCGTCCAGCCTATCATCGGGCCATCGCGATGCAGGAACCCGTCGGTTGCGCAGAAGTCGCCGTCTATCCCGGCGACATCATCGTGGGCGATTCCGATGGCGTGACGGTCATTCCGCGCCAGATCGCGGCGGAGGTCGCCGACGCTGCCTATGAGCAGGAGCGGCGCGAGAAGTTCCTTTTCACCAAGATCGATGCCGGCGCGCCTCTCTTCGGAACCTATCCGGCGGGGCCGGAGACGCTCGCGGAATATGACGCATGGCTTGCGGCGGGGAACGACCTATGAGCTCCGACACTCCGGCGGCCAAGGCCGAGGCGTTGATCCGCCACTATTTCGACATGTGCAACGCGGCTGACCGTCAGGGATTGATCGATTGCTTCACGCCCGACGGCGTCCACTATTTCCCGCCGGGGTTGCCCGGCGCGCCTTGGCGTGGCGCCTCCGCAATCGCCGACGGGTGGGTGCGCTGCGTCAGGGATCTCGGCTCGCGTTGGACGATCGAGAAGGTGCTCTGCGCCCAGGACGGGCACGAGGCCGTCATTGAATGGACGCATTGGAAGACGGCGCTGGGCGAGGCGTTGCGAGGGGACGAGTGGTACGTCTTCAACGACGACATCACGCGCATTCGCGAAATCCGCGCCTATTATGCGAGCCCGGTCGACAAGAGCACGCCCGTCAATCGGCTGCATGAATTCGACTACGAGGGGCGCGGCTACGCGCTGCAGCCCCCGAGCCCCGCTCCAAAGATTGCGTAGAGGTACAAGGCAGTGCATTTCGCCATCATCGCCCGGGACTCCAAGGCGGCGGACACGCTCGCCCGACGCTTGGCTGCACGTGACGAGCATCTTGAAGGCATCCACCGGATGAAGGCCGAAGGCACTATCGTCGACGGGGGGGGCGATGCTTTCCGAAGACGGTACAACGATGATCGGCTCCATCGTGCTTTGCGACTTTCCCGATCGCGCCGCTCTCGATGCCTATCTGGCCTCCGAGATCTATGCGCGTGAGGGAGTTTGGGACGACATGGAGATCGTCCCGTTCCGGCGCGTCGCCTGGAAGAGCTGAGGCGCCGGGCCCAAGCCTCAAACCGCGCTCCGCCCGCCGATGCCGGGCAATCTTGCGCTCGACATCGACAGACGGAAATTGCGCCATGACGCTCAGATTGACTGGCCGGCACTTGATTGCCGGCGAATGGAGGGATTCGGGAGGCACCTTCCTGTCCGCTCCATCGACTGGCGAAGGGCGCGTCTTCTTCGCCGGCACGCAGGAATTGGTCGATGCAGCTGCAGAGGGGGCGGAAGACGCTTTCTGGTCTTTCGGATATTCGACCCGCGAGGAACGCGCGGCCTTTCTCGAAGCCATTGCCGAGGAGATCGACCGCCGCGGCGTGCAGATAACCGAGATCGGCGTGGAGGAAACCGGCCTGCCGGCGGCGAGGCTCAAGGGGGAGCGCGGCCGGACGATCGGGCAACTCCGGCTCTTCGCCAGCCACATCCGCGACGGAGCCTATCTCGACCGCCGTCACGACCCGGCCCTGCCGGATCGCCAGCCTTCGGCGCGCCCCGACCTACATATGCTGCAACGGCCAATCGGGCCCGTCGCAGTCTTCGGCGCCTCCAATTTCCCGCTCGCCTTTTCGACGGCCGGCGGTGACACGGCAGCCGCATTGGCGGCGGGCTGCCCAGTCGTCGTCAAAGGCCACGGTGCCCATCCAGGGACCGGTGAGATCGTCGCCCAGGCGATCTCTGCCGCGATCACCCGGCTAGGCCTCCATCCCGGCGTCTTCTCGCTAGTTCAGGGCGGCAAGCGCGATGTCGGCGAAGTACTCGTGACGCATCCGCTGATCAAGGCCGTTGGCTTCACCGGCTCGCTCGCAGGCGGTCGCGCGCTTTTCGACCTTTGCGCCAGGCGGCCCGAGCCGATCCCGTTCTTCGGTGAGCTAGGCTCGGTCAATCCGATGTTCCTGCTACCCCACGCGGTGGAAGCCCGCGGTGCGGAAATCGGAAAAGGCTGGGCCGCCTCGCTGACCATGGGCGCGGGCCAATTCTGTACCAATCCCGGTGTCGCATTCGTCATCGAGGGCCCGGCGGCGGAAGCACTGATAGCCGCAACCGTCGAAGGGCTTCGGGGCGTTGACCGGCAAGCCATGCTGACCGATGGCATCGCGGCCGCCTACCGAGACGGTGCCCGCCGTGTCGGCGCCGCGGAGGGTGTCGAGGAGATTGTGGGCTCATCCTGCGAAACACGCCATGCCGCACCCCATCTGTTCGAGACGACTGGCGAGGTCTGGCAGCGTGATCACGCAATCCGCGAAGAGGTGTTTGGGCCCCTCGGGATCGTCGTCAAGTTGCAAGACCTCGCCGAGATGGAGAGCATCGCCCGCGGCCTGGTAGGCCAGCTGACCGCGACTCTGCACCTGGACGACGGCGATGCGGCCGCAGCGCGCCGTCTGCTGCCGATCCTCGAACGGAAAGCTGGCCGCGTGCTCGCCAACGGCTTCCCGACGGGCGTCGAGGTGTCAGACGCGATAGTGCATGGCGGCCCCTATCCGGCCTCGACCAATTTCGGCGCGACATCGGTGGGAACGTTGTCGATCCGCCGGTTCTTGCGACCGGTCTGCTACCAGGGCCTGCCGAGCGACATCATGCCGGCGGACATTGCCGGCTAGCATCGACGAGTGCCTGACGAGGATAGCCGCCGCTCGCCCACGGCGCTTGACCGCGAAACCACATGGTGGAACTGAAGGGCAGGTTGCCGGTGCACGATCGCCATTCCGGCTCACATGATGGATCGTTCCATGTCAGATCCCTCAAGCGGCATCAGGGAATGGGATCCCGACAGCGCCGGCACCCGTCAGAGCGTTCCGGGAACCCAGCTCATCGGCAAGGCCTTTCGTCTCATCGACCTGATCGGTGAGGCGCCCGGCTTGGTCAGCACCGCGGAGTTGAGCGCCGCCACCGGCTGGCCGAAAGCGACGCTCTACCGCATCCTCGCAGCCCTGATTGCACAGGGCTTCATCCGTTTCGACCCCGTCGCGCAGGGATACACGCTCGGCTATCGATTTCTCGAACTTGCACAGAACGTCTGGACGGCACCCGATCTCGCCGCCATCGCGAGCACCGAGTTGCAACGCCTGCGCGACATGACCGGGGAGACCGCCTATCTCGCCGTGCTCCATGAGGGCGCCGTGCTTTCCCTCGGCAAGTTCGAGAGTCCGCACGACGTGCGTTCGGCTGCCAGGCTCGGTATGCGCAAGCCCTTGCACTGTACGAGCCAGGGAAAGGCGATCCTCGCCTTCTTGCCGGAGGAGGAGGTCGATCGTTTGCTGGCCCGGGCCCCGCTAGAGCGCTTCACTCCACAGACCATCACCGATCCCGACCACTTGAGGGTGCAACTGCGGATCGTGCGCTCCCGGGGCTATGCGATCGAGGATCAGGAGATCCTGATTGGGAACCGCTGCGTCGGCGCCCCCGTCCTCGATGCAGCTGGCCGGCCCGTCGCGGCCATCAGCGTCGCGGGCCCGATCTACAGGCTGACAAAGGAGCGCGTCGAGCAACTAGGGCCCGAAATCGCCCTGGCGGCGCGCAACATTGGCCTCGCCCTGCGCAGCATGCCGATGAAGCCTGCCTTGCCCAGGACCGCTTCACATGCCCATCCGGCGGAGGCCCAACCCGCCTTCTATGGCGCCCATCCGGTCTGGGACGCATCACATGCGCGCCTTCTCTGGGCAGATCGTCTCGCGCCCTGCCTGTACATGACGGGCGAGCCGAGAACGGCTCCTTTCCGGCTGGAACCCTTCGAGCCGATCGACGGCGTCGCGCTCGCCCCCGGCGGAGAGGCGCTGCTGGTGATGGGCGCACGACTCGTGAAGCTCGGCGAGGGCGGGCATGTCAGCGAGATCGCGGCGCCGGAGCTTGTCGGAACACAGGCCCTCGCGACGGATCCCCAGGGCGGGATATGGGCGGCTGTCCAGCACGGCGATGATACGCGCATCGCCCGGCTGAACGAAGACGGCTCGCTGCAGACGGGCTGGACGCTGCGCGGCAACGTCGGCGCGCTCGCCTGGAGCCGCGACGGGCAGCGGCTCTTCGCAGCCGATGCCCAACGCGGCACCATCCACCGCATCGAGAGGAATGCGCCGTCGCCTCGTCTCGTCACCCGGATCCTGCGCGTGTCCGGCGAACCGCGCAGCCTCGCGGTCGATGCCGAGGACAGGCTTTGGGTCGGACTCTTCGACGGCTGGAGCGTCGCGAAATTGACCGAGGAAGGAGATGTCGAAAGCCTGCTGCCGCTGCCCGTGCCGCGGCCGACAGGGCTCGCCTTCGAGGCGCGGACGGGCGGCGCGATGTATGTCACCACGGCGCGGATTGGCCTTGCCCGCGACGTTCTCGAAAATGCGCCTTTGTCCGGCCGGCTTCTGATCGCGCATCCAGGCAAGGCGGGTGCGATCGCCTTCAGCGAAGGCGTCGCCTGAGGCCGCCGCCTCTCATGCCTTGCCCGACAAGATCGACGGCGGCAGGTCCACGCCGTGGAATTTTCTGTAGATCTCGTTGAGCTTGCGGTTGGCGAGGTTCTGCCTGACCCAGCCATTGATATAGTCCGTCAGTTCCACGTCGTTCTTGCGCAAGCCGATGCCGACATCGAACTCGGCGATGGTAAATTTCTGCTCGATCTCGCGCTTTGGATTTTGCTCCGCCACGCGGCTGATGACCGCCGGTTCCTGCACGACGATGTCGACCTGACCGCTGGCGAAGGCCGTCATATTGGTGGCTTCGTCATCGAAACGGACGATCTCCATCGCCTTGATCTCGAGCTTCGAAAGCGCCATGTCGCCGGTCGTGCCACGCGTGACGCCGACCCTCTTGCCGGAGAGGTCCTTCGGCTGCCGCAGGTCAAGGCTGCGGGGCGCCGCCACATACTGGACGGCGCTAGCATAAGGCAGCGAAAACTCGACGACTTTGCGCCTTTCCGCCGTGATCGAAAAGGTCGAGATCACCACATCAGCTTTGCTCGTGACCAGGATGGGCACGCGATTGGGGCCCGTGACTTCGACGATTTCAAGCTCGACGCCGAGGTCCTTCGCCAGCAGCACGGCCGTTTCGTAATCCGAGCCCGTCGGCTTCAGCGACGTGTCCTTGTAGCCCCAAGGCGGCCTACCGTATTCAAGGGCCACCCTGATCTTGCCGGACTTCCTGATCGAGGCAGGCACATCCTGCGCGCGGGCAGACATTGTGGGCAGGATGGGGATGGCGAGCCCGGCCAACAGAAATGTGCGACGATTCATTGATCATTCCCTCCATCAACCCCTTCCCGACGGAAGCGGCGGCCAGCTTTTTTGAGATCTGGCCTTGATCAGATGGAAGCTAACCCGGGCGATGCTCGGACAATAGCGCGATTGGGTTCGCCGCCGCCCGGGACTCTCACGTTGTGAGACATGACGGAATCGTTTCGTCGTCGGCGCATCAGCCCTCATGCCGAAAGGCTTCCTCCCGCTTCTTGAGCGCCGTCGGGGCAATGACGGTCAACAGCAGCACCAAGGCAAGCCTAGCCAAGCATGGTGGAGGTTATCGGGCGGGGCACGAAGATCGCCGGGCCTCCTTGGAGATGGGCAGCGCTCGCCGCAGATCCTTCTCCACCCCGGACCGATGATGAAGCCCCGCAGCTTCGGTGGGACTAGCAGTCAAGCTCCGGGAAGACATGGCCGAGCAGGCCCAACCGCGCCATCAGATGGAGTCGAAGGTCGCGTTGCTCAAGCTGAACACGCCGATTGCGAAGAACACAATGATGGCCGGAAAATGCAGGGATAGGCACCAGGATCATGCGCGCCCAAACCCCGATCAGAGGCAGGTTCAGCACGAGCAGCATGAGATTGCCGAGCCACATGGACACGATGATGCCCCAGAAGAGTTTGGGCTGCGGTCATCACCGAGGCACCCGTCCTCAAGTTTCGGCAGGCCGAAGGTGTAACGCGCGGTGCTGGAGTTGATGTCGGCCCACACGATGCCGACCAACAAGCCGTGCACGATCGTCGCGACCGCGCGTGGCAGCGAGCCGGCGGCGAGCACTATCGATCCGACGAGGCCGAGTGCCATGAGAGAGCATATATGACCGCCCCGAACTTCAGCGCCACATCAGCCAATGGCGTCGCAAAGGCGCCGCCAAGGATCGTCGAGACCGTGCTGGCTACCATTTGCGCGATCGACACATATTTGGGCAACAAATGTCATTTTTGGCAACTTGATGTTTATTGACGACTTGATGCCTTTGGGCAACTCTGACCCCAATGCATAAAAAGGGGAAAGGGATTGCCCATGAAACAGCTTCCAATCTGCGTGGCGTTCGCCTCGATGGTCGTCACCGGCTCAGCCATCGCAGTCGCACGCCCACTCAGGAATTTGAGCATCCGTCATCTTCGATTTCTCATCGCGGGGGTCCTTGCCGTCCCAGCCTTGGCTCAGGCCCAGGCGGAGGATCTGACCGGGACCTTTCAGAAGATCAAGGAAACGGGAATCATCGCTTTAGGGATCCGGGACACCGCGGTCCCGTTCAGTTACATCGACGACAAGCAACAGGTTGTCGGCTACACGATCGACATCTGCATGAAAGTCGTGGACGCCATCAAAGCTGAGCTGAAGATGCCGGACCTGAAGGTCCAAACGAACGTGGTTACTGCGTCCAACCGGATTCCGCTGATGGCGAATGGGACAGTCGACCTGGAATGCAGCAACACCACGAACAATCCCGACCGACAGAAGCAGGTGACCTTCAGCAATAGCCACTTTCTGACGGCCAGTAAGTTCGTGTCACGCAAGGCTGACCACATCGCGAGCATCGAAGGGTTGAAGGGTAAGGCAGTGACGTCGGTGTCTGGCAGCTCCAACATGGTGCAGCTCAACCAAGTCAATGCGTCTCGGAAGCTCGGCATCACGGTGCTGCCAGCCAAGGACGGCGTTGAGGCGTTTCTGATGGTGGAGACCGGCCGCGCCGCTGCCTACGTGATGGACGACGTGTTGCTTGCTGCCGTGATCGCCGGGTCGAAGGATCCGTCGTTGTACGAGATCGTCGATGATCCGTTTTCCAAGCCCGAGCCTTACGGCATCATGCTGCGCCGTAACGACCCGGCCTTCAAAGCGGTCGTCGATCGCGCCACGGCCACGCTCTACAAAAGCCCGGAGATGAAGGCGATCTATGACAAGTGGTTCCTGTCGCCGATCCCGCCGAAGGGTATCAACTTCAACGTTCCGATCCCGCCGGTACTGAAGCATCAGTTTGAAAGCCCGACCGATAGCCCCGATCCGGCCTCGTACCCGGGCTAGATCCCAGTGCAGTACAATTGGAACTGGAACGTCTTCTGGTTACAGTCTCCAGAAGGAACCGGCACGTACCTCGGCATGCTGTTGCAAGGCTTGCTGACCACCCTGTCAACAGCGGCGCTCGCTGGAACGCTGGCGCTGCTGCTCGGTTCGGCGGTGGGTATCCTGCGCTCCCTGCCCGGCCCGACCGGGCGCGTGCTGTCAAGCTGCTGGATCGAGCTGTTCCGCAACATCCCGCTGCTGGTGCAGCTTTTTCTGCTGTACTTCGTGTTGCCGGAAGTAGTGCCCGCGGCGTGGGGCGCCTGGTTGAAGCAGTCGCCGAACGCCGCCTTTCACACCGCCGTCGTGGGCATCGGGCTTTACATGTCGGCACGTGTGGCGGTGCAGGTGAGCGCGGGGATCGCGGCGCTGCCGGCGGGGCAAAAGGCGGCCGGGATAGCTTTGGGGCTTACGTTGCCGCAAACCTATCGCTACGTGCTGTTGCCGGTCGCTTTCCGCATCATCCTGCCGACGCTGACCAGCGACATGCTCAGCACCATCAAGAGCACATCTGTGGCACTGACCATCGGCTTGGCGGAGCTGACGGCCCGGGCGCAGGCGATGCAGGAGTTTTCCTTTCAGGTCTTCGAGGCCTACACGGCGGCCACCGTCGCCTATCTCCTTGTGAACCTTGTCGCAACGCTTTCCGCACGCTGGCTGGAACGTCGGACGCGGATCCCCGGATTTAGCCGAACATGAGCGGTTTCGATTTCGACGTCATCGTCCGCAGCGCACGTTACGTGCTGTTGGAAGGTCTGCGCTTCAGCCTGTCGCTCACGCTGCTCGCCGCGACGGGCGGACTTGTGCTGGGAACGCTACTTGCATTGATGCGGCTTTCTGGAAACCGTGTGCTGGGGCTGCTCGCGACTGGCTACGTCAACCTGGTACGGGCGATGCCACTCGTGCTGGTCATTTTCTGGTTCTACTTCCTGGTGCCCTATCTGGCACAATGGCTCACCGGGGCCCCGCGTCCGGTGCAGGTCGGCGCCTTCGTCTCGGCACTCGTCACGTTCATCGTGTTCGAGGCCGCATATTTTTCCGAGATCATCCGCGCCGGCATTCAGAGCATACCACGCGGCCAGTTCATGGCCGGGCAGGCGATAGGGCTGCGGCCGAGCCAGGTGATGACCTCCGTCGTGCTTCCGCAGGTGTTTCGGATCATGCTGCCGGTGTTGCTTACGCAGACGGTCGTGCTGTTCCAGGACACATCGCTCGTCTACGTGTTGGGCCTGATCGACTTCATGGGCGCCGCCAGCCAGGTCGCGCAGCGCGATGGACGACTGGTGGAAATGTACACCTTCGTCGCCGTCGTCTACTTCGCAATCTCCTTCACCTTCTCCCGTCTGGCGCGCCGGTTACAGGTCGCCATCTCTATTCCCCGCTGAGAGGCTGCATGTCCGACGCCGTGATCCAACTTCAAACCGTCAGCAAGTGGTACGGATCCATGCAGGTCCTGCATGAATGCAGCATGGATGTCGCGAAGGGTGAGGTCGTGGTGGTCTGCGGCCCTTCAGGGTCCGGCAAAAGCACGCTGATCAAGTGCATCAACGCGCTCGAGCCGTTCCAGAAGGGGCGGATCGCAGTGGCCGGGGTGCAACTGGGCGACAAGAGCGTGAACCTTCCCAAGTTGCGCGCACGGGTAGGCATGGTGTTCCAGCATTTCGAGCTGTTCCCCCATATGCGGGTGCTCGACAATCTGTGCCTGGGTCCGCGTAAGGTGCTGGGCCAAGGCGCTGCAGCCGCGCGGGCCAAAGCCGAAGCTCTGCTGGCCCGGGTCGGGATGGCAGAACATGCCGGCAAGTTCCCGGGACAGCTTTCCGGCGGGCAGCAGCAGCGCGTTGCCATAGCCCGCGCCCTGGCCATGGATCCGGTGGTGATGTTGTTCGACGAGCCGACGTCCGCCTTGGATCCGGAGATGGTGAGCGAGGTGCTTGACGTGATGGTGGAACTCGCCGGCTCGGGCATGACCATGATGGTGGTGACGCACGAAATGGGCTTCGCACGCAAGGTCGCGGACCGCGTGGTGTTCATGGACTGCGGTGAGGTTGTAGAGGACGCACCGAAGCAGACCTTCTTCGAAGGTGCGCAGAGCCCGCGGGCGCGGCAGTTTCTTTCCAAGATCCTGGCACACTAGGCGTGTCATGCACTCGCGATTTCCGAAAGTCGGAGGCGGGACGACATAAATTGGTGTGCTTCATGGAAGCGTCCGCATTCAGAGCCACGCGACATGACGCGCACATCCGTGTTGAGGATGCTTCCTCGTGATCGTCCCTGACAAACTTAAAAATACGAATATTATCAACGCGATAGATCAAATCTTGAGATTACGCGCGTTGAACTCGAATGCTTCGCGGCCTTGTGCATGCCCATGGGCGCCCGGCCGCTATCAGACGACAGCCGGAGAAGGAGCGCGGAATGAAAATCAGTAGCGAAGAGCAAATGCTAGTGGAGACGGCGCGGCGTGTCCTGCCAGGCGGAATTTTCGGCAACATCGCCAGTGAAATCATTATCCGCGATGGGCGTGCCGGCCGCGTCAGGGATGTGAGCGGAAACGAATATATTGACTATCTTCTAGGATCCGGTCCGATGCTTGTCGGGCATGCACATCCCGAAGTGAATGCTGCAGTAACGGAGCAGTTATCGCGGGGCACCACCTTCTTCGCTAACAACGAATACGGGATCATGCTTGCGGGCGAGATCGTCGATGCGTTGCCGTGTGCCGAACAGGTTCGCTTCGCGAGCTCAGGTTCTGAAGCCAATGCCCTTGCCATGCGTCTTGTTCGCGCATTTCGTGGACGCAGTAAGATCCTGAAGTTTGAGGGTGGCTTTCTTGGCATGAGTGATTACGCGCTCATGAGCACGGCTCCATTGAGGCCGGGGAACTCTGAGAGGCCGACAGCCGACTCTGCGGGTATCCCGGAGTCTGTTCAGAACGAGATGGTGGTCGCCCCCTTTAACGACCTTGCGGCCGCACAGCAGCTCATCCACAAGTATCGTGATGAATTGGCAGGTGTGATGTTGGAGCCGCTGCAACGTCTCCTGCCGCCAGTCCCGGGATTTCTGCAAGGACTTCGCGACATCACTGCAGAACTTGGCATTCCCCTGATCTTCGATGAGGTCGTGACTGGTTTTCGGCTCGCGTATGGCGGCGCTCAGTCCTATTATGGTGTCACCCCCGATCTTTGTACCCTGGGCAAAGCCATCGGTGGAGGTTTTCCACTCTCCGCCATCGCCGGTCGGGCTGACATCATGGCTCATTTCGACCGCAACAAGGTCGGATTGGATGGCTTCGCCCCCATGGTCGGCACCCTCAGCGGCAATCCGATCGCCGCCGTTGCTGGCTTGGCCACCCTCAAGATACTTAGGCAGCCCGGCACATACGAGAAGCTGCACTCAACCGGTAAAGCCATCTGGCTAGGGCTGGAGAAAAGTCTGCGCGAGGCCGACATTCCAGCGGTGGTCAAGGGCGAGCCCGTCATGTTCGACGCGATTTTCACAACCCGCAGCGATGTCAACAATTATCGCGAGTCGATCGACGTTGACCACGCTATTATAAGGCGGTTCAACGATCTTGTACGTCAGCACGGCGTCCTCAAAAGTGATGGCAAGCTTTACATCTCCGTGGCGCATGACGACAAAGATGTTCGCGACACCATCGCAGCTTTTAAGGCCTCGGCTGACATTGTCGCAGCCGAGCGGCTGGCGGCGTGAAAAGGTTGGCTAACAAGACCGTTTTCGGGGCAGGGATCTCGGGTGGCTTATGGCCACTCCTGTGTTCCAACGGTCTCGCCTAACACCGCCTTTGCAGATGGCAATACCGACCGCGTCGACTGGCCGATACTGCTGGCGATGCTGTGGCCGAGGGTAGGACCAGGCAGGACAGAAGGTTTCTTACCAGGCTCGGCGTTGCGATCGTCCCCGAGGAGACGCGCAATGCCTGTTTCGACAATGTCGTCTTCCGGCCGATCGACCTCGGGCGAGGCGTCGAGGTCGAGTTACATGCCCTATGGCGGCCCGAGAACCGAAATCCTGCCCTTCCAGCTATGCTCGCTCTGCTTGAGGGAATGGCCTCGACGCGCAATTGGCGAGAGCAAAAGCAAGACGAGTAGCGTCCCGGCCCCGATCACGTCGAACGGCGCTGGGAGGCCATCGCGTAAGGCCACGGCGCAACTTGCGCACGAACGATCTTTTGCCGATGCCGCTCGACGTGGCGCTTGCGTGACCCACCGTCCGGCTCGCCCCAGGTCACAGTGACGTCCAAGCCAGGAGTCGCCCGATCGCGTGCGATGTTGGCCAGGGACATGACCTTCCGTTCGTTGGCGCTGTATCCGCAAAAGTTCGAGAGTCCGATCAATTCGCCGCTCGCGTCGCGGACCTCGTCGTTCTGCTGGAAGCTGTAAGAAGCCATCGGGAAGCGAAGCTGCTTGTAGGGCAACTCGTCTTCGAGCTGGGACCGAAAGATGTCGACGACGTCGTCGACGTTCCAGACCAGGGTCACCGCCGTCCGGCGCGGGCCTTCGGCCGCGCGCTGGAGCGCCTCGCTCCCGATGAAGTCATGATCGAACTTCAAAATCCGGTCGTAACCCATGTCCCAGGGCGTGACGTAATAGTCCTCGATCCTCTGGGAGCGGAAACTGCCCCCGAGTTGGGAGCTGCTCTCCCAAGAGTTCGAAGGCAGCCACTCGCGGTAGGCCTTGAGCTCGGCGGCGGTATAGACGGCGGGCAGCGGGTAGGGCATCCAGCCGCCTTCCGAGTTGCCGCTGAAATACGCCAAAGTCCCTCCGGGCCGCAGTCCAAGCGAAGCTCCCGCCTTGAGCAGGGTCTCCCGCACCTTGGGGCCGTCCGCAATACGGCCCGCCAACTCGACGCCACGCCCACCGGCCATGCCGTGCCGCAGTGCCAACACGTCGCAACCCGCGATCCTGACCCGGGCGAAATTGAAGAAGGGGATGTTCGGCTCGGGCCCCTCGATCACGGCGGCGAAGATCTCGTCCGATGCAGGGCCATCCAGGCCGAAACGGAACTGGGTGCGGCCCTGCGGGTTGACCGAGGTGGGAAGGTCGCGCTCAATGGTCACGTCGTAGCCGCCGGTCGTGGCGTGGTACTCGACCCAGTTCTGCATGTGCATGCCGCTGACCAGCTCGAAGCTGTTTTCGCCCAGATAGAACAAGACGCACTCGCCGATCATGTGTCCGTCGTGATTGCACGCGACGAACTGCTTGGCCTTGCCCGGCACGAACTTTTCGAAGCTGTTGATGCCGATCCGGTTGAGCATTCGAAAGGCGTCCGGTCCCTTGAGGAAAAGCTCCGGCATATGATGTGACTGGTCGAACAGGACGGCGCCGTCGCGCCAGGCCTTCTGCTCATCGACCCAGTTGCCGAACTCCGCGGGCACCGGCGTCAAGCCGGACCGGTCCTTGCTGTGTGGTGCCGTGGTGTCGTTGTAGAAGTAATCGACGAGGTCGGGGATGCCCTTCAGAAACTCTTCGAGCGACGGCTGACCCTTGATTTGGTTCATTACGTTTCCTGCCTCTTATTTGATGTTACTTTGCTTCGACGAATGCCGCCGGACACGGCGTGCGGTCAACCGAGCGTCTTCACCCAGCGCGCAGTCCCAGCCAGCCCGCCAAATGGATAGAAGTGCAGCCTCACGTCGCCGTGCTCCTCTGCGCTGAGCCGGGCGCCAAGTTCCGCAAGCAGCCTATCGGGGCCGACCGGCGACAGCAGCTTCGCCAGCGATATGCCGTATTTCTGCAGGACCGCGGTGGAAGCCCCGACGCCGCACCGGGCGGCGAAACGAAGGAGCGATCTCACCGTTGTGGGCCCAGGGATGCCGACCCGAACCGTGGCCGTGACGCCATCGTTCCGCAGCGCTTCGAGCCAGCGCAGGATAGCCTCGGCGTCAAACGAGAATTGGGTGTTGACGACGCCCTCGTGGCCGAGATCGCGCAACATCGCAAGTTTCGTGCGCAAGTCGAGTTTGAGGTCCAACTCGGATATGGACGGATGCCCCTCGGGATATCCGGCGACGCCAATTCTCGACAGGCCGTACTTCGCCAGCAACCCCGACGCGATGACGGACTTCGCATCCGGATAGGGACCGGCAGGTGCGCGCAGGTCGCCGCCGACGACGAAGGCGCGGTCGATCGATGCTTCGATGGAAAGCCGGTCGAGGAAACTTTCCAGCTCCAGGGTGCTGGCGAGCCGGCGCGCCGAGATGTGCGGGACGGGTATGTGGCCGTACCTCCGGATCGATGCGGCCGCCGCAACGCGGGCGGCCATCTCCTCGCCGGGAAGGTAGGTGACGGCGATTCTCGTGGCGGGTGGCAAGTCGGCGACGGCCTCGGCGAGCGCGTTCCCGTCCCGCGCCGTCATTTCCAGCGAGAAGCCTTCGATCAGGCTGCCCAGAGTGCCGTAGCTTCGAGTGGGTTGAAGAGAGGAGTCGGTCATCCGAAGATCTCGCCATTGACGCCGGCGCAAGCCGCCGGGATCGTTATCACTGTCCATGTAGCGTGTGATAATCGATTTTCTGTTCCTTACAACGTTCCTTGTTTCTCGGCAAGCGACGCCAATTATTGCCAGAAACGGCCGAAAGATGGGTGAAAGGCGTGGATTCATCGAGCCTAGCGAAGGAGGGATTGCTATTTTCATCGATTTTTGTTGACGGGTTTCGGGCAGGTAGCTAGCCTCGGCCAAAATAACGATTGGGAGGTTGCTATGAAGATCAGGACCCTGTTCCTCGCTTTGGCGTCGGCGTCTTTGCCCGCGCTTGCGTCCGCCGCCGAACTGAAGATTGGCTTTGTCACGAGCGTGACGGGCTCCCAAGCGCCTGTCGCCCGCGATATGATCGACGCGTTCAACCTCAGCATCAAAAATCTGGGCGGAAAGATCGCCGGAAACGACGTGAAGGTGATCGTCGCGGACGATCAGGAAAAGCCTGACGTGGCTCGGCAGGCTGCCGAACGGCTGGTCGAGCGGGAGCGTGTGGACCTCGTGACGGGGCCGATCATCACGAACATGCTCCTGGCCGCCGCCAAGCCGGTCAGTGACGCAAAGCGGCTTTTCGTCAGCATCAACTCAGGGCCCTCGGATTTCGCAGGAGAGAAGTGCAGTCGCAATTTCTTCGTCCTAGGGTTCGAGAACCAGACGATCGGCCGGGCGACCGGCATGGCGGCTAAGGAGCTCGGCTTCTCCAAAGTCGCCATGATGGGTTGGAACACCCCGGGGGCGCGCGACCTCGCGACAGGCTTTAAGCAAGCCTTCCCCGGTACGGTGGTCAAGGAGATCTACACGCCGCCCTCCCAACAGGATTTCGCCGCCGAGATCACTTCGCTCAAGGCCCTGGACGTGGACGGACTCTACTATTTCTACCCCAGCCAGGTCGGGGTGAACTTCCTGAAGCAGCTCACCCAGGTCGGTTACGCCATGGATCGCGTGGTCGGGTCGTATCTGGCGCTCGATCACATCATGTTGACACAGGTTGGACCCGAGGTTGCGGGAACCAACGTTGTCAGCCTGTGGACCGAACAGCTCGACAATCCTGAGAACAAACGTTTCGTAACCTCCTTCCGCGAGACGTACGGTAGGACGCCGAGCGCATTCGCTGCCCAAGCCTACGACCTGCCCGTAATCCTCGACGCCGCCTTGCGACGCAATGGCGGCAAGACCGAGATGAATGCTCTACGGGAGGCGATGAAGACGACGCCGTTCCCGTCGGTCCGAGGAGCGTTCAGCTTCGCCTCGAACCAGTTTCCCATCCAGAACTTCTACGTCACGAAGATCGAGCGGTCGAACACGGGGTTGAGCTACGCGGTGAAGGCCACCTTGCCCAACCTGAAGGACGAGTTGGCCGAGAAATGCCCGATCAAGGATTGAGCCGCCGATCGGCGCCGGGTGCGGCGACCTCGACCGAACGACATGGAAACCTCCGGAGCCCAGGCTGGCACCCGGGCTCGCGGAACTGACGAAACATGAAGACTCAAGTCGCCATCATCGGCGCCGGGCCTGCCGGTTTGCTTCTTGCTCAGCTGCTCAAATGTGCCGGCATCGAGAGCATCGTCGTCGAAAGCCGGAGCCGGGCCTATATTGAGAATCGGATCAGGGCTGGCGTCATCGAGGCGGGGACGGTGGACATCCTGCGCGAGGCCGGCGTCGCGGACGGCGCGCTCGGGGAGGGCATCGTCCACGAGGGTACCGCTCTCCGCTTCGAGGGCCGAACTCACCGACTCGATCTCATGGATCTGGTCGGGCGCGGCATCACGATCTATCCCCAGCACAAGCTGGTCGGCGATCTCGTATCCGCAAGGCTAGCAGCCGGCGACCCGATCCTATTTGAGACGCCCGTCGTCGAGCTCAACGACATCACGTCGGACACGCCGACCATCACGGTCGAGCGGGATGGTGCCCGCGAAACCATCGCGTGCCGTTTCGTCGTCGGGGCCGACGGCTTCCATGGGCCTAGCAGGCAGGCCCTGCCCTCGGGGGACCTGCGAATCTGGGACCAGGACTATCCCTACAAATGGCTCGCCCTCATGGCTGAGACGCCGCCTCCAAGTCATGAACTGATCTACTCGGCGCACGAACGCGGCTTCACGCTGATGTCGATGCGCTCCCCAACGGTCAGCCGCATCTACATTCAGGTGCCCATGAACGTCGATGCGGAAGCGTGGTCGGACGACCAGGTCTGGTCGGAGCTCGATCTCAGGCTGCGCGACGGCGAACCGGTCCCTCTGCGCGAGGGCGCGATCACCCAGCGCTCGACCATCCATCTGCGGAGTTTCGTCGCCGCGCCGATGCGACATGGCAGCGTGTTCCTCGCGGGCGATGCGGCCCATATCGTTCCGCCGACCGGGGCGAAGGGGCTCAATCTGGCTGCGGCGGACGTTGCGGTGCTGGGCGACGCGCTGAAGCGGTATTTTGGGAATGGCGACCGATCGGGCATCGACGGCTATTCCGACCGATGCCTTCGTCGCGTTTGGCAGGTCCAGCGGTTCTCGGCATGGATCACGCACGCCCTTCACGTGTCCGACAATCCTTTCGAGCAGGCTTTGAACCTCGCCAGCCTCAGGCACATCGTCGAAAATAGACACGCGGCGGTGTCCTTCGCGGACAACTATACGGGACTTCCGCTGAATTGAGCCCCGGCCGGCGCCACCTGCCGCAGGCCTGGGCTCTGCCGGTGCACGGCATGTGATGCCGAGGAAAAGTCATCTATGACATTGCCACTCCTTATCGAGCAGTTGCTCAACGGGCTCCAGTCCGGGGTGATGTTGTTCCTGATAGCTTCGGGCCTCACCCTGGTCCTGGGCATCATGAACTTCGTCAACCTGGCGCACGGCTCGTTCTACATGATCGGGGCTTTCGCGGCTGTATCGGTTCAGCTTTGGACGGGGTCGTTCGTCCTGGCCGGCCTGGCCGCGTGCCTTTGTGCCGCCGTTGCCGGGCTTGCAGTCGAATATATCTGCGCCCGGCGGCTCTATTCGCGCAGCCATCTCGACCAAGTCTTGGTGACGTTCGGGCTCATTTACGTCTTCAACGAGACCATGCGGCTGATCTTTGGCCCCCAGCCGTTGGCGTCGCCGATCCCGCCCTTCCTCAACGGCCACCTGACCCTGCTGCCCGGGCTCCAGTACCCGCTGTTCCGCTTGACCGTGATCGGCGTCGGGCTCGTCGTGGCAGCCGGCATGTCATACGTCGTGATGCGTACGAGGTTGGGGATGCTCATAAGGGCGGGAGCCTCGGATCGCGGGATGATCGCCGTCCTTGGCGTGAACATCACGTGGCTCTACTCCCTCGTGTTCGCTTTCGGCGCGGCGCTGGCGGCATTGGCGGGCCTAATGTCCGGGCCGCTTTACTCCGTAAACGTCGGGATGGGGGAGAACATCCTCATCATGGCCCTGGTCGTGATCGTGGTCGGCGGGATCGGCTCGCTCAAGGGTGCCTTCTACGCCGCGATCGTCATCGGCCTCATCGACACGCTCGGACGCCTTTTCCTGCCGTCGGCCATCGCGACGATCGCGATCTACATCTTCATGGCCGGGGTTCTCTTCGTCAGGCCAAAGGGCCTGTTCGCGTCGTCGGCACCTCCGCAGGTCGATGCGCGCGACAACGGCGACCGGGTGACGATCCTTTGGTCGCTGTCGAAATCGCGGCGACGGGCGACGGCGATGGTCGTGTGCCTGTGCATGCTCGCTCTCGCTCTCGTGCCGACACTTTCGGCCTGGCTCGACGATCCGTTTCTCCTGAGGCTTTTCCTCAGGATCGTGATCTTCGCGCTGATGGTCCTGAGCCTCGATCTCGTAGCCGGCTTCGGTGGGTTGGTGAGCTTCGGCCATGCCGCCTTCGTCGGGACCGGTGCCTACGCGATCGCGATACTCGGCTGGCACCTGGACCATGGCCAGCCTCTGCATTGGGGACCCATCGTCTTCGCGGGCACACACGAAGCGTTGGTCGCCTGGCCGTTGGCGATCGCAAGCGCGGCCACGATGGCCCTGGTCATCGGCGCCATCGCGCTCAGGACCAGCGGCCTGTACTTCATCATGAGCACGCTCGCCTTCGCCCAAATGTTGTTCTACCTCGCCAGCACCCCGAACATTTACGGGGGCGAGGATGGGCTGCAGATGTCGCAACGCTCGACCTTGCCGTTCGTCGACCTCGGCGACAGGCCAACGCTCTACTATCTCGCGCTCGGCCTGCTCGCCCTCTGCCTCTTCATATGCTGGCGCCTGGTCAACTCGCGCTTCGGCATGATCGTGCAAGCCTGCAGGCAAAACGAGCGACGCGTCAGGGCGCTCGGCGTCAGGACCTACTTCTACAAGCTTCTGCTCTTTGTCATATCGGGGGTAATTGCCGGAATCGCGGGCGTACTATTGGCCAACAGCGAGCTGTTGGTCAGCCCGGCGGACCTGTCATGGACACGGTCGGGAAACATCCTGATCATGGCCATATTCGGTGGGTTGGGGACGCTGTTCGGCTCCGTGGTGGGGGCGGCGACCTACCTGATGCTGGAATTCTCCCTGAGCGAGTGGACCCAGCATTGGCAGATCGTGTTCGGGCCCATGCTCATCCTCTTCGTACTGCTGGCACGACGCGGACTCTTCGGATTGGTCCTCGGGCGGGGGGCGGAACATGACGGCGAGCATTCTGGAGGCCCGGGGGCTCACCAAGCAATTCGGTGGCCTCACCGCAACCGACGACGTGACGCTGAAGATCCAGGAGCGGTCGTGTCATGCCTTGATCGGCCCCAATGGTGCCGGGAAGACGACCTTGCTTTCCCAGCTCTCCGGCGAATTGAGGCCTACGGCGGGCCGCATCTATTTCGAGGGGAACGACGTCACGTCGGCCGATCTCGGCGGGCGCGCTCGGTTGGGCATCCTGAGGTCCTTCCAAATCACAAGCGTCTGCGACGATTTTACGGTTTTCGACAATGTCGTCGTCGCGAGCCAGATCAAGGCGGGACATGGCTTCCGATTCTGGGAGGCGCCACGACGCGTCCCCGCGCTGGCCGACGCGACGCGCTCCGTGCTGGAACGGACGGGGCTAGCCGACTTCGGGAATGTTCAGGCGGGCGTGCTGTCGCACGGTCAGCGGAGGCAGCTGGAGCTGGCGATCGCCATGGCGATGCGACCGCGCGTCCTTCTGCTCGACGAGCCGATGGCGGGCATGGGGCCGGCGGAGGCCGAGCGCATGACGGACCTGCTTGCTTCCTTGCGTGACGACTACACACTCGTCCTCGTCGAGCACGACATGGACGCCGTCTTCAGTCTGGCCGACACGGTGAGCGTGCTCGTGAACGGACGCCTCGTCGCTTCCGGCACCCCTGAGGCGATCAGGTCCGACGCCGCGGTGCGAGAAGCCTATCTGGGGCATGAACAGGAGGACGCCGCATGACGGAGAGCTTGCTGCGGCTGGAGGCGGTGCAGGCTTCCTACGGCCAGTCGCGCATCCTGTTCGATGTTTCACTGACGGTGGGCCGAGGCGAGATGGTGGGGTTGCTCGGCCGCAATGGCATGGGCAAGACGACCACTGTGCGCGCGGTCACCGGCCAGCTCCCGGCCTCGGGCGGGGATATAGTCTTCAAGGGGAAATCCATCCGGTCGATGCCCTCGCATCTTCTGGGACGAATGGGCATTGGGCTCGTCCCCGAAGGACGGCGCATCTTCCCAAACTTGACCGTTCGGGAGAACCTCGTGGCTGCTGCGGCAAACCGCTCGGGGCGGCCCGATCCTTGGACACTTGAGCGTGTCCTGGCTCTCTTTCCCCGACTGGCGGAGCGACTCGGCAACTGGGGCTCGCAACTTTCTGGGGGCGAGCAGCAAATGCTCGCCGTCGGTCGCGCCCTAATGATCAATCCCGACCTGCTGATCCTCGACGAGGCGACCGAAGGGTTGGCTCCGATCGTGCGGGACGTCATCTGGAGCGCGTTGCGACAACTCAAGTCCGAGGGTCTCTCGATCCTCGTCATAGACCGCAACCTCCGGCAGATGATGGAAGTCGGGGACCGGCATCACATAATCGAGAAGGGACGCACGGTATGGACCGGGCCTTCACAGGCCTTCCTGTCCGAGCCCTCGCTCAAGGGGCGCTACCTGAGCGTCTGAGTAGCCCTTCGGTGCTTGTTCAAAGGCCGTTGATGGTTGCCAGCAGCACGGTGCGGACTGCACGAGTGCGCGCGGGGTCACCCGAGAGTCCCGCTGCCGCCAAGCGGCAAATCGTAGCTGTCATGTTTTCCCGCGAGAATGGCGTTGAAGCACGCCGGCCGGGGAGCCATATCAATACGAAACGTGCCGGCTTCTGGTACCACTTGGAAGTCATTGCAAAGTGCAAACTAGAAGTGGTCCTTTCGCCGGTTCCGGGGGCTGGGCGGCGAGCATTTGTCGTTAGCGCTATGTAGCGCGGTCGAAGGACGCGATGAAGTCGGCGAGGCGCTCTCCCTGGATCAGGATGTGATCCCTAAGCACCCGCTCCGCCTTTTCTCCGTCTCCGGCGCGGATGGCATCGACGATGCTTTGATGCTCGGACAGTGAATTCGCGACACGGCTGCGGGCTCGCAGCTGGAGACGGCGATAAGGCTTGAGGCGGGTGTGCAACTGGCGGGCCTGTTCCGCCAGAAACGCGTTCCCGCAGGCCTCGTAGATCATCAGGTGGAAGCGCTCGTTGGCGTAGTAATACGCGTCGGCGCTCTCCTGGGACGCCTCCTTCACGTAATCCTCATGCGCCTTCTCAAGCTCCTGCTGCTTCGCTTCCGTGATCCGGCGAGCGGCCAGGGCCCCGCACAGGCCCTCCAGAGCGGCCATCACCTCGAATCGCTAGACCACGTCCTTGAAGCTTAGAGAAGCGACGAAGGCGTCTCGGCGGGGGTGCAAATCCACCAATCCTGTCGGCGAGCTGCATGGTGGCCTCGCGAATTGGGGTGCGCGAGACTTCAAAACGGGTGGCCAGGCTCTGCAAATCACTCTGCTGCAACCCTGTTGAGAGAAGCGATTAGATCGGCGAAGCGCTCCCCTTGCACGGCAACGTGAGAATGAAGGCGCGCCGCTGCTGCCTCGCTATTACCTTCGAGCAGCGCCGCAACGATGCTCTCGTGCTCGGTCTGCGACGTGCGCATACGGTTGCGGACTCGCAATTGCAGCCGACGGAACGGGGCAAGGCGCTTGTGCAGGGCCAGCGCCTGTTCCGCAACGAAGCCGTTGCCGCTCGCGACGTAAATCGCCCGGTGGAAGCGCTCATTCTCGTAATAATAGGTGTCGGTGTCGCCGAGCTCGGCCGCCTTACGGCAGGCCTCGAGCGTGCGCTTCAGTTCAGCCTCGTCATCGGGCAGGAGCCGGCGCGCGGCGAGCCGCCCGCAGATGGCCTCCAGCTCGGCCATCAACTCGAACATATCGATGAGCCGCTTCGGGTCGGGCGCGCTGACGATAGCGCCGCGATGGCGGCGGATCTCCACTAGTCCAGCAACGGAAAGCTGCTGCAGCGCCTCCCGGATCGGTGTGCGCGACACGCCGAACCTGTCCGCCAGCGACACCTCGTCCAGCCGGTCGCCGGGCTTGAAGGCCCCGGTGGCGATCTCTTCCTCGATTTGGTCCCGTAAATGGGTGGAACGGCTCATGCTCATGCTTTTCATGGTGGTGAGTTTTACGACAATCGGCAAGCGAAAAAGAGCACAAGCAAGATAATTGTATGCAATCAGCTTGACATTGTTTGTTACTAATGCATCTTTGCATGCAATTGAGGGCAAATCCAACGCAATCGCCCCGTCAGTCCCAAGGAGGAAATGCGATGCAATTGACCCGCAGACAGGCATTGGCTGGCGCGCTCGCCCTGCCGGCCTTATTGCCCTTCACTCGATCCGCGCACGCTGCCACCACACTCAAAATCTCCCATCAGTTTCCGGGGGGCACCGCCGAACAGGGTGATTTCCGCGACCGCTTCTGCCGGCTTTTCGCGGCGGAGGTTGAAAAACGCGCCAACGGAGCGCTGAAATTCGATGTCTATGCCAACGCTTCGCTGATGAAGACCAATGCGCAATTCTCTGCGCTGCGGCGCGGCGCGCTGGACATGTCGCTCTATCCAATCGCCTATGCCGGCGGAGAACTGCACGCCTGCAATCTCGGGCTGATGCCCTGCCTGGTGACGAGCTATGAGCAGGGAGCGGCGTGGAAGGCAGCCGAGATCGGCAAGGCCCTTTCCGGCATCGTCGAAAGCAAGGGCGTCCAGTTCATTTCGTGGATCTGGCAGGCTGGCGGCGTCGCTTCGCGGCGGACGCCGGTGCTCAGCCCCGCCGACGTCAAGGGCGTCAAGATCCGCGGCGGTAGTCGCGAGATGGACCTGATGTTCGCGGCGGCCGGCGGACAGGTTTCGACCATGCCCTCCAATGAAATCTACATTGGCATGCAGACCAGCTCCCTGGATGCGGCCGTGACATCCTCCACCAGCCTGATTTCCTTCCGCCTGGAAGAACTGGCGAAGTCCCTGACCGCGGCGCGCAAGGGCTCGTTCTGGTTCATGCTCGAGCCCCTGCTGATGTCAAAGGCTATCTTCGATCGCTTGCCGCCCGACCAGAAGGCGGTGCTGCTGGACGTCGGCGCCGAGATGGAGGTTTGGGCCATGGCTCAGGCGAAGAAGGACGACGAGGCCGTAGCCGCCATCTATGCGGCGAAAGGCGTGCAGGTCTCCGATTTCACCGCGGCGAACTTGGCCGAATGGCGCCAGGTGGCCGAGGCCAGCGCCTGGAAGGACTACGCCGCGCGATCGAGCGAGGCTGCCGACTTGCTCAAACTCGCACAGAAGGTGGCCTGACATGAGCGCCGCCACTCAACACGATGCCATTCTGGCCGTCGAGGCAAGCGATCCAATCGGAAGCGCCAAGGGCTTGCCTCGACTGATCGCTACGATCAACGCCATCGCTTTCAAAATTTCGGCGCTCGCCCTCGTCGCTGCGGCGCTCGTCCTAACGTTTGGCGTCGTGGTGGGACATCTCACCAAGCGCTCTATGCTCTGGCAGGACGAGGTGACGATTTTCCTGATCGCGGGCGCGATTTTCCTGTCCGCCGCATCCGTGCAGGCAGCGCGTGGCCATATCGGCATCGACTTTCTCGATCACTGGATGCCAGCGGCAGCCGGCGCGCGGCGCAAGCTGGTCGACGCCGTTGTCTTCGGCTTCTGCGTGCTTTTCGCTTGCAAGACCGGGCTCTTGCTGCACGAGGCTGTTGCGGACGGCCAGACATCCCATTCCGCCTGGGGTCCGCCGATGTGGATCCCCTATTCGGTCCTCATGGTCGGCATGGTGATGCTCGCCGTACAGGTCGGCCTTCAGGTCGCGGAGCGTTCACTTCCGACATTCGGCTTGGTCCTGCTCGCCGTGCTGGCCTTCGTCCTGTGGGATCGCCCGCCGACTCCCTTGGTCACGGGCATTCCACAATGGGCAATCGGAGTGACCTACTGCATCGCCACGTTGATCGTGATGTTTTCGGGCATGCCGATCGCATTCGCACTCGGTGTGGTGGCGGTGGTCTTCATGATCTTGTTCATGCCGGCGGCATCGGTCGACACGATCGCGCAGAATTTCTACGAAGAGCTCGCCAACGTCATCATCCTGGCGATCCCGCTGTTCATCCTCAAAGGGGCGGCGATCGGGCGTTCCAACGCCGGCAAGGATCTTTATTCCGCCTTGCATGCGTGGCTCTACAAGGTTCCCGGCGGTCTGGGCGTGGCCAACACCGTCGCCTGCGGGCTGTTTGCTGCGATGGCCGGCTCGTCGCCGGCCACCTGTTCGGCGATCGGCTCGGCCGGCATCCCGGAAATGCGTGCACGCGGCTACTCCGGTGGCTTCGCCGCTGGGATCATCGCGGCCGGCGGAACGCTGGGTATCCTGCTGCCACCTTCAGTGACGATGCTGCTTTACGCGGTCGCCGCCGAAGTCTCGCTGGGAAAGCTGTTCCTGGCGGGTATAGGGCCGGGCCTGCTGCTGATGCTGATGTTTGCGGCCTATTCGATGGTGCATTTCCAGAAGGAGAAGCGCCAGGCCCTCTCGGAGGCGCAAGCCACGGGCGTGCGATCGGCGATCCTGCATGAAGAGCACTACACGACCGCCCAAAAATTCAGAATGATTGCTTGGGTGGCTCCCTTCGTCACCATCCTGGCCGGCGTGATGGTCGTGCTTTACGCCGGTTGGGCGACGCCTTCCGAAACGGCGGGCGTCGGAGCTGTCCTCGCCCTTGTCGTCATCGGCGGCATGTATGGCATCTGGCGGCCGTCCAAGGTGATGCCCATCGTCGCAGGGACGCTGCGCGAGTCCACCATGCTGCTGATGATCATCGGCATGTCGCTGCTCTACGCTTATGTGATGAGCTATCTCCACATCAGCCAGGCGACCGCAGCTTGGGTGATCGGCCTGCAGCTTTCGAAATGGGTGTTGCTGGCGGCGATCCTGTTCTTCGTTGTGGTGCTCGGGTTCTTCCTGCCACCGGTCTCTATCATCCTGATGACCGCTCCGATCATCCTCCCCCTCTGAAGGCCGCCGGCTTCGATCTGATCTGGTTTGGCGTCGTCATGACCATCGTGATGGAGATGGGGCTGATCCACCCGCCGGTCGGTCTCAACATCTTCGTCATCAAGAATATCGCCCCCGATATTCCGCTCACGGACATCATGTGGGGCACCTTGCCCTTCGTGCTGATGATGGCGCTGGCGGTGGTTCTCGCCTGCTTCGTTCCTGGCATCGCCACCTGGCTGCCCGACGTGATCATGGGAGCCTCCGTGCCTGTCCGCTGATCCTTCACACGAGGTGCGCGCCATGAACGGGAGCTTCATCCAGGATTTCCCGGGATCCATCGCCGAGCGCGGCCGAGGCGTTTCGGCGTCGACCGCCAGGCATTCTTCCAAAAACTCATGGCCTATGGCGCTGCCGTCGCGCTGATCGTCGTCTGGTTCCTGTTCGTCGTTCTGTGACGCCTGCCTGTTTGCCCGAAGCTAAGGAGATGTCCATGAAACTCTCTCGATCCGTGTCCCGGCTGGAGGCCGCGCCGGCCTTCCTCAGCGACCTCATCGACACGCTGACGGAGCGGGGACGATCCTTGCTCCGACACAGGGATGTCAGGAATGCCACCACCAAGGACGCGCTGCCGGAGCTCGGCGAGTTGCTACTGTCGCGTCGGGGCGAGGCTTCGGGCGTGGTGCTGGCGCAAGCCCTGGTCGCCGGCTATGTCGCTGCCGATCCCGTGAAGCGCCTGGAGTTCCTGACAGCGCTGGCGGACCGCTTCGGGCCGGATCGGCGCCGCATCGAGATGGCGATCGAGGCGGTTCGCAAGAACGAGGTGCCGGACGCCTTGGAAGACCTGCATGCTGCCGCAGAGCCCCGGCGACAGGAGTTGATCCGACGCCTCAACCTCGCCCCGGGGGGCACCTCCGCCCTCGTGCGGATGCGGGAAGAGCTTCTCCGGCACCTGGCCGATCATCCGGAACTGAGGCGGGTCGATGCCGATTTCAGCCATCTCTTCTCGTCCTGGTTCAACAGGGGGTTCCTGGTGGTTCGGCCGATCGACTGGACCACGCCGGCCAACATCCTCGAGAAGATTATCCGCTACGAGGCCGTGCATGCGATCCGGAACTGGGACGATCTGCGCAACCGCCTCGAACCCGAGGACCGCCGTTGCTACGGCTTCTTCCATCCCCAGCTCGTCGACGAGCCGCTCATCTTCGTGGAAGTGGCCCTCACGCGGAGCATCCCCGGCGCGATCGGTCCGCTGCTCGACCTCGCCCGCAAGCCGACGCCGGCATCCGAGACCACGACCGCGGTGTTCTACTCGATCTCGAACACCCAGAAGGGGCTGGGCGGCGTCTCTTTCGGCAACTTTCTGATCAAGCAGGTGGTGGAGAACCTCAAGCGCGAGCTGCCGGATCTCAAGACCTTTGTCACGCTGTCGCCCGTGCCCGGCTTCGCAGCCTGGCTTGCGCGCGAACGCAGGGCGGAGGCGCCCGCCTGCCTCGACGCGGCGGCACGGGAGGCCTTCGCGACGCTCGACGAGCCTGCCTGGCACGAGGATCCGGCCAAGGTCGAGAAGGTCAAGGAGCCCCTTCTGCAGGCGGCCGCCTATTACTTCCTGAAGGCAAAGGATTCAAAGGGCCGACCGATCGATCCCGTGGCGCGGTTCCATCTCGGAAACGGCGCCCGCTTGGAGCGGTTGAACGCTTTCGGCGATCTCTCACCCAAGGGCCTGAAGCAATCGCATGGTCTGATGGTGAACTATCTCTATGCGCTCGACGAGATCGAGGCAAACCATGAGGCGTTCGCCGAAAACGGCAAGGTTGCGGCCTCTGCGGCCGTCCGCAAAACCCTGCGCGCCGACCTCCCATCCCGTGACCTGGTGCCGACGCCATGACCGCCACCTCTCTCGAGACCCTCATGAGATCCAACATCGATCCTCGTTTTGGAGCCCTTGCCATGAACGCGAACCTGTTTGACCGGCTGGAGCGCTCGATCGCCGACCCCGCCAGGGCGGCTATCATGACCCCTGCGGGCGAGACCATCAGCTATGCCGAGCTCATCTCGCTGGCCGGCCGTCTCGCAAACGTGCTGGTCGCCCGTGGGGTCAAGCCGGGCGATCGCGTCGCAGTCCAGGTCGAGAAGTCCGTTCCGGCCATGATGCTTTATCTCGCGACCGCGCGGGCCGGAGCCGTCTACCTGCCGCTCAACACGGGCTATACGCTTACCGAGCTGGAATACTTCATCGGCGACGCCGAGCCCTCGCTGGTCGTCTGCGATCCCGGCAAGCGCGAGGGTATCGCCGCCATCGCCGCGAAGGTCGGCGGCTGCGTCGAGACGTTGGACGCAAGAGGGCAGGGCACGCTGACCGAAGCGGCCGATCTGGCCCCGGAAGCCTTCGCGACAGTGCAAAGAGCGGGGGACGACCTGGCCGCCATTCTCTACACATCGGGGACGACGGGCCGCTCCAAGGGAGCAATGCTCACGCACGACAACCTCGTCTCGAATGCACTGACCCTGAAGGAGGTCTGGCGCTTCACCGAGGGCGACACGCTCATCCATGCCCTGCCGATCTACCATACCCATGGCCTGTTCGTGGCCGGCAACGTGACCCTCTTCTCCGGCGCGTCGATGATCTTCCTGCCGAAGTTCGACGCCGACGAGATCCTTGCGCTGATGCCTCGCGCGACGGCCCTCATGGGCGTGCCGACCTTCTATGTCCGCCTGCTGCAAAATCCTGGTCTGACTCCTCAGGCGACCGCCGGCATGCGCCTGTTCGTGTCGGGTTCGGCGCCGCTGCTGGCTGAGACGCATCGCGAGTGGAGCGCTCGCACCGGCCACGCCATTCTCGAGCGCTACGGCATGACCGAAACCAACATGAACACCTCGAACCCCTATGACGGGCACCGGGTGCCCGGTGCCGTCGGGCTACCCTTGCCAGGAGTCACGGTCCGTATCACCGACCCCGAGACGGGGACGGAGCTGGCGCGGAACGAGATCGGCATGATCGAGGTCAAGGGGCCGAACGTGTTCAAGGGCTACTGGCGCATGCCGGAGAAGACGGCGGCGGAGTTCCGCCCGGACGGCTTCTTCATCACCGGCGACCTCGGCAAGATCGACGAGCGCGGCTACGTGCACATTGTCGGCCGCGGCAAGGATCTCGTGATCACGGGTGGCTTCAACGTCTATCCGAAGGAGATCGAAGACGAGATCGACGCCATTGCCGGCGTGTTCGAATCGGCGGTGATCGGCATTCCGCATGCCGATTTCGGCGAGGGCGTCACGGCCGTCGTCGTCCGCTCCAAAGAGGCGTCGGTGGATGAACGCGCGATCCTGGCCGGGCTCGACGGGCGGCTCGCGAAGTTCAAGCTGCCCAAGCGCATCGTCTTCGTCGACGAGCTTCCGCGCAACGCCATGGGTAAGGTGCAGAAGAATGCCCTGCGCGAAATGTTCAGCGGCCTCTACCAGAGATCCGCCAAGGCTTAGTGAAGACCCGGGGGCGGAGGCAACCGCCTCGGGGCCGATGGTTTCGGCGCCGACCCCCCTGCGTCTCGACGACCATTCAGACCGTTTAGTCGGCCGCCAACTCAAGGGCTGGTCATTTCACCGCTGATTTGTGGTGCCGCGCTTTCGGCCGTGATCGCTCAGACCGACTCTTCTGCCCGGGCAGCGGCGAGCGTGTTCCATGGAGTCGCTCTCGCCAAACCTGCAAAGGGTGTGAATCGAGGCACCGTTGGACCCCCGATAGGTGTTGAAGTGATCCTATCGTTTGGTTTTAAAGTAGCCGCAAACTTTATTAAATCTCGCCGATCGGCATAGTCGTGTTTCGGCACCAGAGGGTCAAACTTCGAGCAAGTTCAAACGTCTGAGCCTGCGCCTGCTGCGCGCCTGCGCTTCCGTGCGGGTTGCCCGAGAGCGAGAAGTGCGCCGGCGCGATCTTCCGACAACGCATTTTGCAGATTACGTCCGGTCCGCAAAATATGCTCGCGCAGCCTGTCGCGCGCATAGTCCCGGTCACGAGCAACCGCGCCTTGGGCGATCTGATTATGCTCCTGTTCGACGTTGGCGTCGCCGCCAGTTCGTGTGAGGAATATCCGTCTGTAGCGATCGTTCAGGTTATGCAGGGTCGTGCAAAAATTTAGCAGGATCGGCATGTCACACCCCTGGATCAACGTCAGGTGGAATTCCCGATGCGCATCCTCCCAGGCTTCGAGGCTCGCCGTATCCGACGCCTCGCGATGAATGCGATTCAGCCTGTGCAAGGCCCTCGTTATCCCGCTTTCCCAAGCGAGGTCTCCGTTCTGCATTGCCATGTCGAGCGCAAGGCATTCGAATTCGGCGCGCAGTTGCGTGATCTCTCGCAGGTTCGACAGCGAAACCGGCGCCACCGTGTAACCCCGATTGTCGTGAAGTTCGACCAAGCCAACGGAGGTCAACCGGGCCAGCGCCTCCCTCATGGGGCTCAGGCTCACGTCGAACGTTTTCCGTGCCCTGTCGAGGTTGATCTTCGAGCCCGGGGGAAGCTCGCCTTGCAAGATGGCCTCCCGCATCCGAGAGACGAGGCGCGATGAGATCGTGTTCTTGCCGCTCTCCTCGTTCCCGCCAGGGGCTACCAAGGCGGCGCGGTGCTCCCCGTCGGCCGGAGCTGAAGGTGCAGCCTTCGTGCGATCTGCCTTCGCCAAGTCGTCCTCCGATCGCATGGCTCCACGGAGCCGGGACCAATTCCAATGACGCTGTCGGCCACCTCGACGCAGCGATGGGGAATCCACCGCTCAACATCCTCGTTTAGCAAACCCGGCACCGTTTCGACAGCCGAGCCAACCCCTCGTCGAGCATTGACCTAACCAACGCCAATTCCGGTTGACAGATAATCGATTATTGAACAAAAAGAAAGCGTTGATCTGCCGTCCTGCTCGGAAGCGGGGAGTACGGCATGCGCGCAATTGTCACTGAAGTGACGCCCGTCACTGCTCAAGAGCGTCGTTCTCATTGACGGGTGTTGGCTTAAAAATCGATTGTCTTGCGCGCGCCAGCCTCATTTGCTTCGGCGACACGCACGAGTATGCGGGGAACAAATGGCTATCTCGGACACATACCTTCTCACCCTATCGTGCCGAAACCGCCCGGGCATCGTGGCGAGAGTCGCCACGCACTTGTTCATGCACGACGCGAACATCCAGGACGCCCAGCAGTTCGACGACGAGGAGACCGGGCGCTTCTTCATGCGCGTACGCTTCGGGCTCCTATCCGATGCGGCATCGCTGGACGATCTGCGCGAGAGCTTCGCCGAGGTCGCCACGACGTTCGGCATGGATTGGACGATTCGTTCACGGCGAGACAAGCAGCGTGTCGTCATCATGGTGTCCCGGTTCGATCATTGCCTGACCGACATCCTTTATCGCTGGCGGATGGGCGAGCTCGACATGGACATCGTCGGCATCATAGCGAACTATCCGCGCGAGACTTACGCGGCCCACGAGTTCGGCGATATCCCTTTCGACTACCTGCCGATCACCAAGGATACGAAGCCTGAGCAGGAGGCGGCCGTCTGGCGAGTCGTCCAGGAACGGAAAGCCGATCTCGTCATCCTCGCGCGATACATGCAGATTTTGTCGGACGATCTGGCAACGAAGCTCGCCGACCGCTGCATCAACATCCATCACTCCTTCCTGCCCGGTTTCAAGGGTGCGAAGCCGTATCACCAGGCGTTCGAGAGGGGCGTCAAGTTGATCGGGGCGACGGCCCACTACGTCACCTCCGACCTCGACGAGGGACCGATCATCGAGCAGGACGTCGAACGGATATCGCACGTCGACACGCCCGACGATCTCGTGCGCAAAGGTCGCGACATCGAACGCCGCGTGCTTTCGCGGGCGATAGCCTGGCATCTAGACGGTCGGGTCTTGCGCAACGGTACCAAGACCGTCGTTTTCCGGGACTAGCCATGTCAGCTTCCATCATCGACGGCAAAGCCATAGCCGAAGGGCTGCGGGCGCGGCTGAAAGAAGACGTCTCGGCTTTCGGCGCAAATGGACGTGCGCCCGGCCTCGCCGTCGTACTCGTCGGAAGCGATCCGGCCAGCGCCGTGTACGTCCGAGCCAAGGCCCGGCAAACCGCCGAGGTCGGAATGCTATCGTTCGAGCATCGACTTCCAGGGGATGTGCGGCAGGACGATCTGATCCGATTGGTCGAGACGCTAAACCGCGATCCGGCGGTGGACGGGATACTCGTCCAGCTCCCTCTGCCAGCTCACATCGATGCGACCGTGATCCTTTCGACGGTCGATCCAGCGAAGGACGTCGACGGCTTTCATCCGGTCAATGCGGGCCGTCTGGCCACGGGCGATACGCGAGCCTTGTCGCCCTGCACGCCGCTCGGCTGCATCCATTTGCTGAAAAGCGTCCGAGCCAACCTGGCTGGAGCGCATGCCGTCGTTTTAGGCCGCTCCAACATCGTCGGAAAACCGTTGGCGCAATTGCTTCTGGGCGAGAACTGCACGGTCACGATCGCCCATTCCCGCACCCGCGACGTCGCGGGCGTTTGCCGCACGGCGGACATCGTCGTCGCAGCGGCCGGCCAGCCGGAAATGGTCCGGGGCGACTGGATCCAGCGCGGCGCGCTCGTCATCGACGTGGGCATCAACCGCATTGCGAGAGAGGGTGGATACCGGCTGGTTGGCGACGCCGCTTTCGACGAGGTCCGCGATCGGGCTGGAGCCATCACGCCCGTCCCCGGCGGCGTCGGTCCGATGACGATCGCCTACCTGCTGCAAAACACGCTGAAGGCCGCACGGCAGCGTTCGTGCGACGCCGTTACCTGAACCGGGCCGCGACGGCCTCTGTTCCGCGCGCAAGGATTCCGGCATCGATCGCCACTGCGGTGAACGACGAGCCCGCCTCGATGCAACGGCGCGCGAAGGCCTCGTCCGGCGTCAGGATGCCGGCGGGCTTTCCTGCAGCTCGGATCCGGCCGATGGCGGCGACGACCTCGGCCTCGACCGACGGATGGCCGGGTTCGCCGGCATATCCGAGACTGGCGGCGAGATCGGCGGGTCCGACGAACAAACCGTCGACGCCTTCGACGCCAGCGATGCGCTCGATCTGTTGCAGGGCCTCGACCGTCTCGATCTGGACGAGTACGCAGAGCTCTTCGGCGGCGCGCTTGGCGTAGCCGGGTATCCGGCCGAACCGGGTCGCCCGCGTCAGCCCGGACACTCCGCGCACCCCCGCCGGCGGATAGCGAGTGGCCGCGACGGCCGCGGCGGCCTCCTCGGCATTCTGGACATAGGGAATGAGAAGCGTCTGTGCTCCAAAGTCCAGGAAGCGCTTGATCAGCACGACATCGTTCGACGCCGGCCTGACCACCGCCGACACATCGTAGGGCGCCACGGCCTGAAGTTGGGGCAGGACCGTCAGGGGGTCGCCGGGCGAATGCTCGGTGTCGAACAACAGCCAGTCGTACCCCGCGCCTGCGACGGCCTCCGCCGCATAGGACCCCGGAAGGGAGCACCAGAGCCCGATCTGCTGGCGGCCGGCGAGCAACTCATGCTTGAAGCGATTGCGAGGCAGTTCCAGGGCGGCCATCACACGAACGAGACCGAGATCGCGCCGATCGGACCGTAGTCGGCGGTCACCACGTCGCCGCGCTTGATATCCACCGGCCGGGTGAACGAACCACCAAGCACGATCTGACCCTTCTCGAGTCTGGCACCGACGGCGTGCAACTTGTTGACGAGCCACGCGACCCCGGCGGCGGGATGACCCATGATCGCGGCGGATACGCCGGATTCCTCGATGATGCCGTTGAGTGCCAACGTCGCGCCGATCCAGCGGATGTCGACGTCCATCGGGCGGATAGGGCGCCCGCCCACGACGATCGCCCCGAACGCGGCGTTGTCGGCGATGGTGTCGACGATCGCGCGCGGTACTTCGGTCCGGTAGTCGATGATCTCCAGCGCCGGCACGACGAACTCGGTGGCGCGTAGGACGTCGTAGATCCGACAGTTGGGGCCCTCTAGGTCCTCGCTCATCACGAAGGCCAGTTCGACCTCCAGCCGTGGCTTGATGAACAGGTCGGCGCGGATTTGCGCGCCGTCATTGTACAGGGCGTCGTCGAGAATGCGTCCATAGTCCGGTTCGTTGATCTTGGACGCCATCTGCATGGCGCGGGACGTCAGGCCAATCTTGTGACCGGCGACCCGTGCGCCGGCGTCGATGCGCGCCTGTGCCCAAATGTCCTGCACACGGTAGGCATCCTCGATCTCCATGTGCGGGTAGGTGCGTGAAAGCTGAGGGCAGGGGACGCGGTCCCGTTCGGCCCGCAGGATCGCGGCGGCCGCCTCGCGCCGTTCGTCTTCCGTCAGCATGGCTAGGTCCTTCGTCTCAGCGAATGGGGGGCCGCGGCAGGATCGCCTCGCCCGGTTCCATGACATAGGTGTAATCGAGCGAGTACCAGGGAACGGCCGCCATCGACTCCACCGGATGCGGCTCCTCATGCCGCACGAAGTCGCCGATAAGCGATCGCGTCACGCCGAACTGAACGTCCGAGTCGATATGAGGGTCGTTGGGATCGTAGACCTGCGAGATCAGCACCTTGAAGCCGGGCTTGAAGATAAGCGCGTGAAGGTGTGCGGGCCGCATCGGGTGGCGACGCTGCGCTCGCAGAAGCCGCCCGACGACCCCGTCGGTCGGGATCGGATAGCCGATCATCATCACGGATCGGAACCAGAAGCGGCCGTCCTGATCGGTGGTGAACTTGCCCCGGAGGTTCATCTCCGCTTGCTCGGGATCTTGGTTTTCGTAAAGGCCCACCGGCGAGGCGTGCCAGACGTCGACCTCCGCGCCAGCGATCGGTCGTCCATCGCGGTCGATCACCCGTGCGGTCACGAAAAGCGGGTCGCCCTGAGTGTCGGATCGTAGAATCGAGCCGCCGTTCTCTACGCGCGGAGAGTCGAGGCGCCAGAACGGACCGAGCAGAGATTGCGACGTCTCTGTGTTTCCGCCATCGCCGTTGTTGAGCAGGCAGACGAGCGAGGAAACGCCCAACGAACCGGCCATCAACATCATTTCATTGTGCGTGTCAGAGGCGAGCTGGCCGATCTCGTTGAGGACTGCGACCGCTTCGCGGAACTCCGCCTCCGTCAACCTTACGTCCCGGACGAAGCCGTGCATGTGATGAATGAGGGACACCAGTATTTCTCGTAGGCGCGGATTGTCCGTGCGCCCCATGACGTCCAGGGCGGCGGCAGTTACGTCGGCCTCGCTTGCAATGCGCATGTCTCACTCCCTTGGCGAGACCATCATTTTTAATCGATTATTTGTCAAGGTAAGTCATTCTGAGCCAGCCCGTGTCCCGCGCCGAATCCCTCATTCCTTGGCGTCATGGGATCGCATGGCCGCGCAGGGCGGTTTTCTTCGGGAATCAGGCCGTAATGGTTCCGTGGATTAATCGATTTTGCGCGGCGGCCGAAATCATTCCTCCTCGAAAACGGGGACACCTCCACTCAGATCCACCAAGCCAGCGCTTCCCCGGCTATCGAAAGGTGGCGCCGACGTTGAGATTGCCCGCAAAGGGCGGCTCTACGGTGAAGGCAAAGATCACCTTTACCGTTTGGCACCCATCTGGTGGGTCTTGAGCCAAGCTCATTGGAACAGTTAAACGCGCCATCGACCGCATTGTCCGGTCGTCACATTGGGTGCCAAGCACCACGGCCAGCGGATTTCCACCACGCCCTTGCGCGAAAACCCTCGACGGTTTTTTGCAGTTCACGACAAGCGTCGTACCCCCAATCGCAAGCATCCTAGCCACTGAGGGTAAGGTTCGAACTTTCGGCTCGGTATCGATGCGCCGAACCTGGGATGATCAAAGCAGCTGCCTGGCAGAGATAATCGAGTCCTGTACGGACAGCGCTGCAGGTCGATCACCCGCATGGCCCACCCGCCCGACACTCGCATGCAGGCGGTTGGTGAAGGCCCGCGATGATGTCGAGCGCGTCGCAGGCGGCGTGCCGTGGGCTCAACTCATCCTTCCGTAGACGTCTCGGCGGCCGCCCCGGTCAGAGGCGCTCCCTTGATGAAAGCAAGAAGCAGATCAAGCTGGCCGTCGAGCATCTCGCCGCCATCGACGGTTCGGCAGCCAAGGGCCGCGGCGTTTTCCAGCAGGGGCGTCTTGAGGGGATCGGTGATGACGTCGGCGACGGTCTGGTGCGGCGCGAGCCGTTCAGCCGGGACGGGCAGGGGATCCGAAGCCTTCAGCCCGCAGTGGCTCGCGTTGACGACGATCTGCGCGTCCGCAGCCGCGTCGACTGCCGCGATGGCGGTGCGGCCGGGAAAGTGAACGTCCAACAAACCAGCCAGCGTGCTTTCGGCGGCGGAGTTCACGTCGTTGTATGTCAACCTTCGTGCTCCTCTGAAGAGGAGAGAGACCGCGATCGCCGTGGCGGCAGCCCCGGCGCCGACCATATGGATGTGGGCGCCCGTGATGGCCGTGCCAGCTCTCTCGATCGCCCGTGACATGCCCTCACCATCGAAATTGTCGCCTTCCCAGATGCCGTCGGAGGCGCGTCGCGTCGCGTTCACCGCGCCAAGCATCCGGGAAGGCGCGGACAGCCGGCCGCAGAATGCACTCAGCGTTCGTTTGTGCGGCAGGGTGGCGAGAATGGCGTCGACGCTCGGCGAGCGGCGAAGCGCCGATACGACGTCGGGGAGGTCGTCGGGCAAGACTTCGAGGGGCACTAGTATCCCGTCATGTCCTTGCGCTGCCATCAGAGCGGACATCCGGCCAGGTGCGAGGACCTGCGCGATCGGTGTGCCGATCAAGAAGCTGAGGCGGGTTCGGCCAGTGAAAGGCACGGGAAGATCAGGACGAAGCGTGCTCATTTTGCGCCAACCGCTTCGTCGACCATGTCGAACATCGAAAAGCGCGGCCGGAAGCCTAGGATCGCTCGCGCCTTCGCGTTGCTGCCGTGGGTCCGCCCCAGTTCGATCGGCAGATGGGCTTCCATCACCCGCCGGCCGGTCGCCTTCGCCAGATGGGGGACGAACTCGGCAAGGCTGACCGGATGGTCCGGAGCGAGATTGAAGGTCTGGCCGACCGCTTCAGGCCTGTCGTGTATCAGCGCGAGCCCGGTGACGATGTCGCGGACGTCGATGAGTTCCTGCGTGTGTGGATGGCCGTTCTGGTCGTAGGCGAGGAGCAGCGGCTCATCGTCGGCCATCAAAGGCGTCAGGATGTCCAGCACGGACTGGAGCTCTGCGGTGGAGTTGGCCCCCGCATGGTGTGTCGCCGAGGCTTTGAGGCTGCGCACACGGGCGTTCACGTAAAAGGCCGGACCGGAGTATTCGCCGTTCGGATCGATCAATTCGGCGGCTGCCTCGGTATGGGAAAAGACGGCTATGCTGGTGTCGAGGCCGGGGACCGTCTTGCCGAAGAAGCGGACCATGTCCTCGCCAAGCATCTTGGTCATCCCATAGAAGGTATAAGGCTCGCGGGGATGGTTCTCGTCGGTCGGCCGGTAACGGGCGAAACGCGTCGGGTAAACCTGGTCGCTCGAAGCAAAGACGAGCCGCAGCGGATTTTGCACAGCCAGGGCCGCCGCGGCTTCCAGGACATTGCGAGTTCCCACAACGTTGGCGTCCCAAAGAAGATTGCGTGCCTGGGGCTGAAAGGAAATGACGGCTGCCATGTGATAGACGGACGTGGCACCCGCCATGGCCTGCTCGACGTCGCTGAGGGAGGCGAGATTCCCGACATGGCAGCGAATGCCCGCCGCCTGCGTCGCCACCAGATTAGGATCGCCGGGCAATGCCAGCGTGGCGACCTCCTCGCCTCGCGCAATGAGGGCCCGAGCCAAATGACCGCCGACTCGACCGGTGGCTCCGGAGATGAACGTGGTCATGCTTTCAGCGACTCCGTCTTGTCATCAGGTATGATCTATTGGATCTACAGATCATACCTGTGAGGCGTGCGCAAGCTGCGCGTGGCGGTGGCGCTCGGATTCCAAGCCAGTGCTGGGTAGGCGAACAATGGACGGCGCGGTCGTTCGAGTGGCTTTCAATCAGCTGGACGGCTGCTCGCCGATGAAAACGCGCTGACGCGACGCCCGGATGTGCTCCTGCATGGCGGTTCTGGCTGCCGCCGGATTGCGCGCCTCGATCGCCGAAACAATCGCGCGATGTTCGGTGATGGTCGGCGTAAGCCGCCTGACGGCATCGTCGGCGGACAGCATCGCAGCCACCTTGAGCCCGATCTCCACAGGCTTCGCGATCGCCGCGATCGTCTGGATGTAGTAGGCGTTGCCGGCAGCCTTTGCGATTGCCGCGTGAAAAGCGAGATCGTGTTCCGGGCCAAGATGACCCGAGGCGACGATGGCCTCCAGCTGTCTCGCACTTTCCTCAATGAGCTTGAGCGCCTTCTGATCGGCTCGAGCTGCCGCCAACGCGGCGATCTCGGGTTCGACCCCGAACCGGAACTCGTAGCAGGCCTCCAGGTCGGCGATGGAGTGCGCGGGCGCCGCTTCGAAGATCGTGGTGCTTCGCCCTTCGAGGACACGATTGCCCGTGCCTCGCTTGGACTCGATGAGCCCGTCGTGCCTCAGGCGGGTCAGGGCCTCCCGGAGCACGGTCCGCGATACCCCGTAACTCTGCGCGAGTTCATCTTCCCGCGGAAGCAGGTTTCCACGTGCGAATTCGCCGGACGATATCTTGTCGCGGATCGACCCATAGACTTCCTGGCCGAGGCTGACCTGGCCCCGCCGTGGTCCGTCCTCCTTCGCTACCATTTCTATCGCACCTCTTCCCCGGAAAGCCGGCTCCAACCCTAGCCTACTTCGAACGAACTAGCCCAGGCCATTAGATTATACCTGTCACGTTGACAGATCATACCAGGGCCGGCTAGCGTCTCTTCGAACGGCGCTCTTCACAGGACACCAAGTGACGCGATCACAGTCTCCGTCGTTGCACCCGCCTCCGTTGCCTGCATCGCCGGCTCGCTTGGCATTTTTTGATCCATGGGAGGATTCGTGTTGAGCTTCACGTTTGGTCGACGTCGGTTCGCCGCCGCCTGCTTCGCGCTCGCCGCCGCGGGTGCGGCATCGATCGCCCACGCCGATGCGTGGGACACTATCGAGAAGGCGAAGGCCATACGAGTGGCCATCGACCCCGCTGCGCCGCCCTATTCATCGCTGGATTCGCTGGGACAATATGCGGGTTCCGAAGTCGAGGTCGCCAAACGGCTCGCATCCGATCTCGGGCTGGCTCTGACGATCGTTCCGACCGCGCCCGCCAACCGAATTCCCTACCTAATCACGGGGCAGGCGGACGTCGTGATATCGACGCTGTCCATCACGGATGAGCGCAAGAAGGTCATCGAATTCTCCGCGCCGTACAGCGGTATCCAGATCGTCGTCGGTGCGCCAAAAGCGGCCGGAGTCACGTCCCTGGCCGATCTGGTGGGAAAACGCGTCGCCGTCACCCGCGGCTCGACGAACGACACCGAGATAACCAGCAATGCGGTCCCGGGCACGAACATCATACGCTTTGAAGACGACGCAACATCGATCACTGCGGTCCTCAGCGGCCAAGCCGATGCCTACGTGACCGCACCGGCGCTGCTTTCCACTGTCCGGGAGCGTAATCCGGCGCTGGGAATGGTGTCCGTCATCGTCCTAAAAACGAACGTCACAGGCATTGGCGTGCGCAAGGGCGAAAACAGGCTTCTTGAGAAGGTCAACAGCTGGGTCAAAGGCAGACTCGCTGACAATTCGCTCGACGGCATCTATCGGAAAGCCTTCGGCGAGCCTTTGCCGAAGGAGGTGGCCGAACAGACTGGGCGTTGATCCTGCGAGCCAGAGAGGGTCGTGTCGCTCAACAGCCTATAAGAGCTGAGGTCACCCCACGGCGCGGGCAAGGGGGAGCTTGACCATCTTCTGGCGCGCACTTTGCTTGGATCATGCCCCCAAGGTCGGAGAACTCGACGATAGCCCATGTCACGCCTGGGTAACTTGAAGGGTCTCGGCGACCACGTCCCCCAGGATCTGAACGCCTCTCTCGATGCTTTTGAGATCAAGCGCGGCATAGCCCATGACGAGCCCCAGTCGATCCGGATGCGCCTCCGGCGATTTGGGGTCGTAGAGCGAAGCGATAGAATGTATGCCGATCCGCGCCTGGCGAGCGTTGTTCACGAGCGTGCCTTCCATCCGAGCGGGCAGGGTCCGGAACCAGACGACGATGTGAAGACCAGCGTCGGCTCCCTCGATTTCAATCGCGTCTCCAAATTTTAGCCTAAGGGCGTTCAGTAGCGTCTGGCGTCTCTCGCCGTTGGACCGGCGGACTCGGCGAACATGACTCTCGTAAGCTCCCGCTTCGATGAGGGTTGCCAACGCATCTTGCTCGGTCACTGGCGTATGCCGGTCCGTAAGCTGTTTCGCCGTCGCGAACAGGTTTTGAAGTTCCGGGGGGACGACCAGATAACCGATACGAAGCATGGGAGAGAGCGTCTTCGAAATCGTCCCCAGGTAGATGACGTTGCTCCCCTCCTGAAGGCCGTAGAGCGGCGGCACGGGCTTGATGTCGTACCGGTACTCGCTGTCGTAGTCGTCTTCGATGACGTAGGCTTCGTGACGGCGGGCCCATTCCAGCAATTGGTATCGGCGGGAGACCGACATGACGCCACCGAGCGGAAATTGGTGCGACGGCGTCACGTAGGCTAGGCGCGCGTCGAAGTCGGTCAGTGCACCCACGTTCAAGCCATCTCGGTCCGCGTTTATGGGGATTGGCGACGCGCCCGTGCTCGAGAAGATTTGCCGAGCCATGGCGTAACATGGGTTTTCGATCGCAAACCGGTCGTCGGGGTTCAGGAGCAACCGGGCGCACAGGTCCAGTCCCTGCTGCGATCCGGCGACGACGATGATCTGTTCAAGATCGCAGCGCAGCGTCCTGGCACGCCAAAGGTAACCTTGGAGCGCCGTCCGTAACCGACGGGAGCCCCGCGGATCGTCATAGGCCAGCCGCTCGGGGGTGGCTGCCATCGCGCTGTTCACGGCACGCTTCCAAACTCCGATTGGAAAGTCAGCCGGGGCTAGGTCGCCATAACGGAAATCGGCGATCAACCTGCCGCCCCGAGTGTCCAGCCAAGGCGCAAAGTTCGCAATGCGCTTCGCGAAGTCGGATGGCCGCTTCGGAGATGCACGGTTCGACTGCATCGCTGGCCGCAAGGGCGCGACCGCAGCCAACGCGACCCGGGGGCGTGACCCTTGCCGCACCTCGATGAAGCCTTCGGCGAGCAACTGCTCGTACACAACTGTCACGGTCGTGCGAGAAACGCCGAGCTCTACGGCCAACGTCCTCGAAGATGGAAGCTGACCCTGCTTTCCGAAAACGCCTCCTAAGATCTGATCCTTCAAGGCCTGATAAATTTCACGGGCACGCATTCGCTGCGTACCGGCCGCAACCACGTCAACGAACTGGCTCATAATTTTCTCGGCAACTGGACGTTCTCAAGTAGCCAGTATGCTCGTTACTACGGCGAAATCCAAGCGTGAGGCGGTCCTGCGGATTGGGTCTCTCTCGGTGGCTGGGGCGCCACGCCGGCGCCGAATGCAGACGTTCGGCACTTCCGGGCGACGAGTTGAGCGAAAGGACGAGCAATGACTGGGAACGCCGTCGATCCGCCGCTGTCCGAGGACGAAATCAAGCGCTTCGGCGAGGACCCACGCGCCACCTTTCGCGCGAACCTGGCAGCGGTCGAGGAGCGTATGGATCGGGCGTGCCGACGGTCCGGCAGGTCTCGGGGCTCGATTGCACTCCTGCCGGTGACCAAGACCGTACCTGCCCATATCTTGCGGCGCGCCTACGACGCGGGGATCAGCCAGTTCGCAGAGAACAAGGTTCAAGAGGCCATTTCCAAGCGCGCCGAGCTGAGCGACCTGTCGATCGAGTGGAGCATCGTCGGGCATCTCCAGACCAACAAGGTCAAATTCGTGGCGGGATTCGCCCGAGCGTTTCACGCCCTCGACAGCTTGCGCGTCGCCGATCTCCTGAACGAGAGGTTGGAGCGCGAAGACCGTCGACTGGACGTCTTCGTTCAAGTGAACACTTCGGGCGAGGAGAGCAAATACGGCCTTCATCCGGATGCGGTGGACGCTTTCGTAGGCATGCTTGATCGATTCCCACGACTGACCCCGCGAGGACTCATGACGCTGGCCGTATTCAGCCCCGACATGGAGAAAGTCAGGCCCTGTTTCCGGATGCTGCGTCGCCTGCGTGATCAAATCGCGCTTCTAAACCCGACGATGAGCGAACTTTCCATGGGAATGTCCGGCGATTTCGAAGCCGCGATCGAGGAGGGCGCAAACGTCGTTCGCGTAGGACAGGCCATCTTCGGTGTCCGCCCCACTCCCGACGGGCATTACTGGCCCGGCCTGGCGAGCAACGGCTGACGCCTCTCGTTTCGCTATACGGCCAAGGGTTCCGGGCCGACTTCCCCTCTGTTTCAGCCAACCCACACTCAGGATCGTTATCATGGTCGTTCTCGCAGGTTTGTCCGCATTCCCCATCACTCCCGCCGACACCGCAGGTCGCGTCGACACCCATCTGTTGCGCAAGTTCGTGGCTCGCCTCGTGGAAGCTGGGGTCGATTCGATCGGACTGCTCGGAAGTACGGGAGCTTACATGTACCTCGACCGCGCCGAGCGACTGCGCGCTATCGAGGCCGCCTTGGAAGAGACGTCCGGTCGGACACCGGTGGTCGTCGGCATCGGTGAGCTCAGAACGGATAACGCGGTCCATCGCGCGCAGGACGCGAAGGCCGCGGGAGCCTCTGCAGGCCTGCTCGCGGCCGTATCCTACACCCCCCTGACGGTCGACGAGGTTTACGAGCATTTCGTGACCGTGGCCCGGGAGAGCGGCCTGCCGCTCGTGATCTACGACAATCCCTTCACCACCCACTTCCGCTTCACGCCCGAACTGGTCGCCCGACTTGCCCGCGTCCCGGGCATAATCGCGATCAAGAGCATCGCGGGATCACCGGACGAAACATCAGCCCACCTGCACCTGACGCGAGAGAACGCGCCCGAAGGCTTCAGCCTTGGTTACAGCGCCGATGCCAACTCGACGGAGGCGATGATCGCGGGTGCCGACACCTGGTACAGCGTCATCGGTGGGCTATTTCCGGGAATATGCGTCGAGATCGTCAGAGCGGCCCAGCGGGGCGACGCCGCCGAAGCTCGGCGCCTCAACGCGCAGTTGGATCCAGTCTGGGATCTCTTCAGGCAGTTCAGCAGCATGCGCGTGATCTATGCGTTGACTGACATTCTGGGGATTGCCCACATCGTGCCGCCGCGCCCGATCCTTCCCCTAGACGCCGACGCCAGACGGCGCATCGCGGAAGTCGTCGCCCACCTTCCCGCCGGCATCGCCAAATGAGGGCGCATGACTGAAGCCTAGGCAATCCAGATCGGTCCGAACGTAATGCGCTCGGACCGACGCGAAGCTGCACCAAGGCCGAGAAAGGAAGACCGCTGACCGCGTGGACGTGCCTAAGGACAGCTGAGCACAATGCGCGCATCCCCGCGCAACATTCGGAATCCGTGACTTCGAACTCGGATGCGGCGCCGCCGACAACGCCGCAGGAGGCGGATCGAGATCGTGAACTACCTATTATGGGCCCTTCCGACCCTTGCCGTGGTCGGTGCGGTCGCACATGGTCGCATCGGCATTCTCGTCGCCTCAATAATTGGGGTCATATCGGCCTCGATCGTCGCCCTGACGGCCGCGCCGCAGCCATTTTTCATCCACGATGCCCTCGCTTCGATCGCCCGCGGGGCATGGATCGGTTGGGTGGTGGTGCCTTACATCCTGGGGGGCTTGCTCTTCTGGCAGCTGGCGATCCAGACCGGCGACCCCGACGTGCAGACGCGGTCAGTTTCGGAGTCCGCTAGGGCCCGGCGCCGTTTGCTTTTCGCCGCCTGCTTCCTGATTGGTCCGTTCGCCGAGTCTGCGACCGGGTTCGGCGTCGGGATCGTTGGAACGATGGTGTTGGTGCGACGGCTGGGGGTGCAGCCCATCTACTTGCTTGCATTCAGCTTGCTGAGCCAGACGTTGATCCTTTGGGGAGGAATGAGCAGCGGGATCTTGGTGGCCGCCGCCTTCGCACGAACCGATCCGACGCGGATGGCCGTGAACGTAGGTTGCATTCTCGCCGTTCTGAACATTCTTTGGCTACCGATCTTCTGGCGTATGGCGGATCGCGCGGGCGTCGCCGGCGGTTGGCGCGAACGGATCAACGAGGTGCTCTGGCTTTGCGGGAGCTTGGCATCGGTCATCGCCGCCACGGCGTGGTTTGGCGCGGAGGCCGCGATGCTGGCCACCTATGGCCCCATCATCGTGGTGCGTTACCTCTTGGACGAACGTCCGAGCGGTCGGCAGATCCGCCTTGCCATTGCGAGACTGGCACCGGTGGCCCTTCTCATCGCCCTTCTCGTCGTCATAAGGCTTTCTCCACCCCTGAGAGACCTCCTTCAGAACGCGGCCCGTATCCAGCCGTTTCAGGGGGCACCGGTTTGGTGGCCTCTTTTCCACGCGGGCTCATGGCTGATCGTCGCCGCCATATTGACGGCGGTCCTGCGTGCTCGCACGCATACGCTTGGCACCGAAATGGCCGCGGCTTGGCGGACGGGTCGCCTCGCGGTGCTCACCGTGATCACCTTTGCGATGATGGCGGAACTGCTTTCGGGTTCGGGCATAGCCGGAGGGCTCGCCCGCGGATTGTTCGACGGCCTCGGCAGGTGGGCGGTCGTGCTCACCCTGTTCATCTCAGCGATCTTCGGAGCGCTGGCAAACACGGGGAATGCGGCAAACGGCCTCTTCATGGCGCCTCAGATCAGCTTGGCGACGGACGCCGGCCTGAACGTGGAAGCTGTGATCGCCCTCCAGCATGCCGCGGCGCTATCGCTCAACATCGTCTCGCCGGTACGCATGTCCATCGTCTGCGCCCTGGCGGGCACTCCGGGGCATGAGCGGGACGCCTATCGCATGATGATGCCGTTCGTTTGGGTGGTGGTCGCAGCCCTTCTGGTCGCAGGCCTGATCGTCGTCCTGAGGGTCGTCTGACGGTAGAGGCGACCGATTGAAGCCGCAGGAAGCGACAGCTACTCAGCGGGCTCTTCAACTCTCTCGGCGCCCAAAAAAATCGGCCGTAGTCGCTGGAGTTCCTTGGACGCAAATGCAGTGAAGGTGTTCACGCGAGCCGTCCGACGAAGGTCTTCGTGTGTCAAAACCCAGAGTCCGGTCGTCTCGAACTCTGGAGCAGAATAGCGGACCCTCCTCAGGTTGGGAGACAGATCCCCTAGGTAATGTGGGAGCAGGGCGAAACCCAACCCCGCCTGGGCGGCTTGCCTCAGAGCTATCAAGGAGTCCGCTCGAAGGGCAACCGCGCCAGCTGGCACGTTTTTGTTCAGCCAACGAGAGATGCCCATTCCGCCAAGGGTGACGTCAGGAACGAGCCAACGATCGAACGCGCGCGGCTCCACGTTTTCATTCTGCTCGACCAGGTCCATTGCAGCGTAGATCCCGAAACCGACATCCGAAATTCTGCGTCCGATTAACCTGTCGGGGATGTCGTCTCCGGTGCGGATGGCTATATGCGCGTCCCTTTGCGCGAGGTCCGTGACGAAGCTACCCGTCGTGACTTCCAAGGTTATGCCGGGATGAAGCGCACTGAACGCTCTCAAGATCCCCGGCAGGACAGAGCCCATCAGCGTGTCGCATGTCGTGATGCGAAGGATGCCCTCCAACCGAAGATCCCTCCCGGTCAATTTGCGTTCCAAGTTATCGACGATGGTGCTCATCTCGTTCGCAGCTTTGAGCAACTCGTCGCCCGAGTCCGTCAATGCGTAGCCATGTGGCAGGCGGTCGAATAATCGCAATCCATAGCTCTGCTCGAACGCATTGATGCGCCGAAGAACCGTCGTGTGATTCACCCGCATGGCGCGCCCGGCGCCTGCCAGGGTCCTGTGCTCAGCGACCGCGAGCACGAACCTCAGGTCGTCCCAATTCCAGCTGTGCATTTTCGCAGAGTCTTTCGCCATTTTTTCCATCTGGTGAAGCAATTTAGCACATCCTATCGGTCAGGCACACCGCCGCGCCGGATCGGTCGCTGCGCCAAACGGAGAGAAGAAATGATCGAACTAAAAAGCGCTCCTTACGGCATCTTGCTGCTCCGCCTCACCACAGGTCTGGCGCTGCTGGCGCATTCGCTTCTTCTAAAAGTATTCGTATTCACGATGGCTGGTACGACGGCCTTCTTTCAGTCGATAGGTTTGCCGGGATTGCTCGCGTGGGGCGTCCTCGTCGTGGAAATCGTAACGGGCGCAATGCTCATACTCGGCATCAAAACCCGCTTTGCGGCGATCGCCGCCACCCCCGTCATGCTGGGCGCCACCTGGGCCCACTCCGGGAATGGATGGCTGTTCAGCGGCGCGGGCGGAGGTTGGGAATACCCGCTCTTTTGGACGGCTGCCCTGGTGTCGATTGCGTTGTTGGGCGATGGCGCTCATGCCATTGCCCCAACGGCCACCGTCGCACCGTCGGCATCCAACCGATAGACCGGCTTGCCGTCTGCAAAGTCGACCGCCAGCTCGCGCCGCTGTGAGCCGCCTTCGTTGTCGCGGTCGATCGCTCCTTCGATACTGAGAAGAAGCGATCATTCTCGCCGCGCCCTCGAGGCGCGGGCACATGGCTGGTCGCGCCGGCCCCTCCCAGCGTTCGTCCTACGGGACAGCGGGTTCGTGGGAAGTCCAACGCTTTGGCAGACGGCATCTCAAACAGGTCGACGCGACACTGGAATGTCGGCATCGGTCCATGCTGTCGCAAAGCCATGCGGGGCCACGGCACAACGGAACTGGATCATCGACATTCGCGTAAACTGGCCCTGTTAGCTGGGCCAGGTTCGATCCAAGATGTCGCTTGGTGTGGAGCTATGTCGAAGGCTCGTCGGTCGATGGGAGCACGATGAAAGACCTGGTCGTCCCATTGTCGTCTAGCGTCGAACCCGTGCAAATCCCGCTTAGAAGCTGGATCTGTGCGCTTTGTAGCCTCGTTTATCACGAGCGGGACGGCTGGCCGGACGAAGGCATCCCACCCGGTACGCGGTGGATCGACGTGTCCGAGGACTGGCTTTGTCCAGACTGCGGTGCGGCCAAGGGTGACTTTGAGATGACGGAGCTCTGAAGTCGCCCAGGGGGTTGGAACCTTTCAACGTGGCGCCGCAGATGGCCGCCAAGGAGCTACCATGTACGTGCCGCCGCATTTTGATGTTTCGCGCCTTGAGACGCTTTGCGATTTTATCGACAATAACGCTCTCGGCGTCCTTGTCACGCACGGCAAGAGCGGGCTGGACGCCAACCACATTCCATTCGAGCTGAACCGCACGCAGGGGCCGCATGGCGTGTTGCACTGCCACGTCGCCCGCAACAATCCTGTTTGGCAGGATATCGCCTCGGGGGACGAGGTGCTCGTCGTATTCCGCGCGGCGGACGCATACATCTCGCCTCAGTGGTATCCGAGCAAGCACGACTTCCACAAGCAGGTGCCGACGTGGAACTACCTCGTCGTCCATGCTCATGGTCGTGTCACGATCAGGGACGACGAGCGTTACGTTCGTGGAATGGTCGCGAGATTGACCCGTACGCACGAGGCGTCGCAGCCCGTGCCGTGGAAGATGACGGATGCCCCCAAGGACTTCATCGATGCGATGCTCAAGGCGATCGTCGGTATCGAAATCGAGATCACGCGCCTCGTGGGGAAATTCAAGCTGAGCCAAAACAAGGAAGAACGCGATATCCGCGGCGCCGGAGAAAATCTGGTCGAGCGGGGCGACACATATGTTGGCGAGAGGATGCTAGAGGCAGCCGCGGCCAAACTCGTTTGAAAATACCGTGACGACGACGGTGGTCTAATCCGTGACGTCGGATGAACGTGCGCATCTTTGGCTCCGGTGTTCGCGGCATGGGGCCGAAGGGGCGGAGTCATGGGGATGGCGCTAGCCCCGCGCCCTCCCATCGGTGCGGCCGTTGGCACGCCATCATCCGGGGCGCGGCGATCACCCTTGCGGGTCAGTTCAACGATTTCGGAAAGCTTGCGGGGCGCACTCGATCCCAGCTGGAATCGTGGGGTCGAGGCGCGACCTTCAGCCACCGACTTTCACCGACCCGGATGGAGCGACTTCAAACTCAATATCGCCTGGGCCCTTCTGCGTGATGCGTCCGATGAGACCATGGATGTCGCCCAGAACCCACAAGTCCCGAACCTTGTCACCCTCGAAAGTGAAGATCGGCATTCCGTTCCACCAGACATGACGCCCGGTCGCCGCAAGGCCGAACATGGGCTCGCGGTGGATGCCGTGAAAGCGCAGCTTCGCGGACACCCTGTCCTCCTCCTCGATCATCACAAGGATGTCGGAGGTGTAGTCGCCCAAGGATTGAGTCACCCAACGAACGTAGTCCGCGAATTGGGAATGCCCTACCAACGTCGGTCCCAAGGAGCCTCGGAAGGTGAAATCCGGATGGAAGATGTCGGGGATCAGCGAGACGTCCGCGTGGTCCCACATGTCCTTGTAGAATTTTCTGACCAACTCCTTCCTTGGACTAAGAACCGTTCCTTCGAAGCTCAGTGCTGGTTCGGTATCCATCAAAGTCCTCCAATGTCTCACGGCCGCCGTTCGCGTCGTGGCTTGATCGTCTGGTCACGAATGCAAGTATGAGATGCCACGGCCGATGTGCTCTGGAGCATCGTCCCCGGTCACGACGAGGTTGTCGGTGAGGAAGTGGACCAGCGGCCGGACGAGTTCGGTGGTCTGCGTCCCGTCCGATAGGATCACGATCTCCATCTGCGGGAGGGCCGGCCAGCCTTCCTCGGTCGTGAGGACGCGCATGCCGCGCCCCAGGAATGACCTGCCCAGAGCTGTCACGCCAAGTCCTCCTTCCACTGCCGCCTGGGCTCCCAGGAGGCTGCTGGCCGTACAGGACACCCGCCAATCCAAGTTGGCCTGGGACAGACGCTCGATCATCAAGGCACGATACGTGCAGGGTATGGGAAGCATGACCAACCGGATCGGCTTCGCATCGATCGCGAAATCGCTGCTCGCCATCCAAGTGAGCGCTTCACGCCAGATCGTCTTCCCGCGCTGGCTGGTTCGATCCTTCTTTGCGATCACAGCGTCGAACCTTCCTTCGTCGAAAGCCGCCACCAGGTTGCAGCTCAAGCCGGTGGTGACATCGACCTGCACCCGGGGATAGGCGCTCGCGAAACTGGCGAGGATCGAGGGCAGCTGGCGGGGGATTGCGTCCTCGGAGATCGCCAGCCGCAACGTGCCTTCCACCTTGGGTTCGCGAAGTTCGCGCACGACCTTGTCGTTGAACTCGATCATCTGCCGCGCGGCCGCGAGCAATTTCTCCCCTTCGAGGGTCAAGCCGATCGAGCGGCTGTTGCGGTCGAACATCCGCTGGCCGAGGATACCCTCCAACCGCAGTACCTTCTGGCTCACGGCGGATTGGGACCTGCCCACCAGGGGCGCGGCTGCGCTGAAGCCTCCGGAATCGGCGACGGCCACGAACGCCCTGAGCAGATCAATCTCAAGGTCTGGGTATCTCATGCCGAAGCCTCCGCAAATCGATGAACGGGCCGAACAAGACGCGACGTTTCAGCGTTCGGGCCAAAGCTGCTCGATGGGGAGAGCGGTCTTGTACTTGACCTGTTTCAACGAAAAACTCGATCGAATGCTTGAGACGGCCTCGATCTTAGTGAGTTTGTCGAGGATGAAATCCCTCAGGGCCACCGTGTCGGTGACGACGACGCGCAGAAGATAGTCCGAGTCGCCGGACATCAGATAGCATTCCATGACCTCCGGCAATTCGATGACCACCTTCTCGAACCTCTCCAGATTTTTCTCCGTCTGGTTCGTCAGCGAAATCTGGATGAAGACGCTCACCGTGCTGCCGATCCTTTCAGGATCCAACAACGCCACGTACCTGCTCACGACACCCTTGTCTTCGAGCTGCTTGACCCTCGCGAGGCAGGGCGACGGGGAGAGTCCCACTTTTCCCGCGAGCTCAACGTTCGAGATTCGTCCGGAATTCTGAAGCTCAGCCAGAATACGACGGTCGGCTCGATCTAGCGCTGATCTCAGCATATCGTGCTCCATAATCGCAGTTTCGCAGACTAGCATGCCGCAACGGTGTTTCAAGGCGGTATATGCGGCAGGATATTCCGGCGTGAAATCGGTAGTCTCCGGCGCGTGATTGGAGTCCATCAAAATGCCTGAGAGCAGCAGTCGGGAACTTTCCACAACCTCTGGCGACGTCGATCCGAGCGAGACCTCGGATTGGCTGGGATCGCTCGAGGCCATGGCACGCGAGGAAGGAAGCGACCGCGTTCGGTTCGTGCTCGCAGCGCTGGAGCGTCGCGCCCGAGAGTTGGGCGTCCTATCCGATGCGCTGCCCTATTCGCCCTATCGCAACACGATCTCGCTGGAAAAACAGCCTCCGTTCCCTGGCGATCTCGCGATGGAGGAGCGGATCACATCGATCATCCGATGGAACGCGCTCGCGATGGTCGTGCGTGCCAATCGTGCCTATGGCGAGCTCGGGGGGCACGTCGCAAGCTATGCGTCAGCCGCAGAGATCTTCGAGGTCGGATTCAATCATTTCTTTCGCGGCGGCGGAGAGAAGGGCGAAGGCGACCTCGTGTTCTTTCAGCCCCACTCGGCACCCGGTGTCTACGCCCGGGCCTTCCTCGAAGGCCGTCTGACCGCCGATCATCTTGCTCGCTACCGCCAGGAGATCGGGGGAGGGGGGCTGTGCTCGTATCCCCATCCTTGGTTGATGCCCGACTTCTGGCAGTTCCCGACGGGGTCGATGGGGATCGGGCCCATCAGCTCGGTCTATCAGGCCCGGTTCATGCGCTATCTCCGGGACCGTGGCTTGCTCGACACCGATGGACGTCGCGTCTGGGGCGTGTTCGGCGATGGTGAGATGGACGAGCCGGAGTCCATCGCCGCGCTGTCTCTTGCCGCGCGCGAGAACCTCGACAACCTCACCTTCATCATCAACTGCAACTTGCAGCGCCTCGACGGTCCCGTCCGGGGCAATGGCCAGATCGTCCAAGAGCTCGAGTCCATCTTCAAGGGTGCCGGCTGGAACGTCGTCAAGGTGCTCTGGGGCTCCGAATGGGACGCGATCTTCGCTCGGGACACCAATCACGAACTGCTCCGGCGCTTCGCGGAAACCGTCGACGGCCAGTATCAAACGCTCGGGGCCAAGGACGGCGCATACAACGTCGCAAATTTCTTCGACGCAAACCCGGAGGTCCGGAAGCTCGTTTCCCATATGTCGGACCACGACGTGGACCAACTGAAGCGCGGCGGCCACGATTTCCGGAAGCTCTTCGCCGCCTTTCAGAAGGCCAGAGACACCAAGGGGCGGCCCACCGTCATCCTGGCCAAGACCAAGAAGGGCTACGGCATGGGCCGGGCCGGCGAATCCAGGATGACCTCGCATCAGGCAAAGAAGCTCGACGTCGAGGGCCTTCTCGCCTTCCGCGACAAATTCTCGCTGCCGCTTTCAAACGAGCAAGTCGAGAACCTAGAGTTCCTGAAACCGGCGGACGACTCCGCCGAGATCGCCTACCTGAAATCCCGACGCGAGCAGCTCGGCGGCTATCTGCCTACTCGGCGGTCCGCAGCTAGGACGTATGCCGTCCCGGCCATCGAGAGCTACGCCGATTTCGCGTTGAGTGCTGCCGGCAAGGAGATGTCGACGACGGTCGCGGTCGTTCGCCTGTTCAGCACCCTGCTGAAGAACAAGGAGCTCGGTCCCCGAATCGTGCCGATCGTCGCCGACGAGGCCAGGACCTTCGGCATGGACAACCTCTTCCGACAGGTCGGCATCTACTCGCCCGTGGGTCAGCTTTACGAGCCGGAAGATGCCGGAACGATGCTCTACTACAAAGAGGCCAAGGACGGTCAGCTTCTTGAGGAGGGCATCACCGAGGCCGGGGCGATCTCGTCCTGGGTCGCCGCTGCCACGTCCTACAGCGTTCACGCCGAGCCAATGCTCCCGTTCTATATCTACTACTCGATGTTCGGCTTTCAGCGGATCGGCGATCTGATCTGGGCAGCAGCCGATCAGAGGGCGCGGGGCTTCCTGATCGGCGCCACCGCGGGCCGCACCACACTCGGTGGCGAAGGCCTCCAGCATCAGGACGGGAGCAGTCACCTGGTCGCATCCACGGTGCCCAACTGCCGCGCCTACGATCCGGCCTACGCCTATGAGATGGCCGTCATCATCGACCACGGCGCCCGCCGGATGATGGAGGAGGGTGCGGACGAATTCTTCTACGTCACAGCGATGAACGAAAACTACGCGCAACCCTCGATGCCGGCGGGTATCGAAGGCGACATCATCCGCGGGATGTACAAGCTGTCCGGGCCGTCCGGCGGTGCCGCGGCGGTGAGGCTTCTCGGCTCCGGCGCGATCCTTCCGGAAGTGGTGGCAGCCGCGGAGCTCTTGAAAAACGACTGGCAAATCGACGCGGACACGTTCAGCGTCACGAGCTTCAGCGAGTTGGCCAGGGAGGCGCGCGAACTCGAGCGGCAGCAGATATTCTGCGGTGGAGTCTCCCCGAAGAGCCACGTTGCAACTCTGCTGGACGGCGCCGCTCCCATCGTCGCGGCCACGGATTACGTGCGGGCCTATCCGCAGCTGATCGCGTCCTACGTGGAAGCACGCTTCATCGCCCTCGGCACTGACGGCTTCGGACGCAGCGACACGCGAAAGGCTCTCCGCAACTTCTTCGAAGTGGATCGGCATCACATCGCAGTGGCGGCTCTGTCCTCGCTCGCCGCAGAGGGCAAGCTCGATGCCGAGACCGTCGCGGCCGCCATCACGAAGTACAGCCTGAATGCCATCGAGGCTCCGCCCTGGTCGCGCTGAGTTCGCGCCCCTGAAACGATAAAGGAAAGCGCGGCCATGGGCGCAAGGAAGACGATCGAGTTGCCGGATATCGGCGACTACAAGGACGTTCCCGTCGTGGAGATTCTGGTTTCCCTGGGCGACGCCGTCGGCGCCGACCAGCCAATCATGACGCTGGAATCCGACAAGGCAACGCTGGAGGTCCCGGCCCCGTTCGCCGGCAGGATCGTCGAGCTCCTGGTCGAGGTCGGGTCGAAGGTCTCCACGGGCCTCGCGGTGGCCATCATGGAAGTCGAAGAGGCGCAAGCGCCACCCGCACCGACGGCGCCTTCTGCCGCGCCGGTGCCTGCTCCGGCGCCTCCAGCGGCTGCGGCGCCTCCCGAGCCTGCCAAGGCCGCTATTGTAGGTGCACGCCCTGATGAGGTGCACGGGCAGAGCCGGGCGGCACACGCCACGCCTTCCGTGCGAGGCTATGCGCGCGAGCTCGGCGTCGACCTCTCGCGGGTCTCAGCGAGCGGACCGAAGGGGCGGATCCTGCGGGAGGACATCCAGGGCTTCGTCAAAAACCGCCTCAGCGCGCCGGAGAGCGCGAGCGCTCAGACATCCTCGGGGCTCTCATTGCCGGCGATGCCTGCGATCGACTTCTCCAAATATGGGGAGATCGAGCGCGAGCCGCTATCGCGCATTCAACAGATCTCGGGAGCCAACCTGCATCGCAATTGGCTGACGATCCCGCATGTCACGAATTTCGACAACGCCGACGTCACCGATCTGGAGGCGTTCCGTCTCGCCATCAACGCCGAAAAGCGGAACCCGCCCGTGAAGCTCACGATGGTTGCGTTCCTCCTGAAGGCGTCGGCGCTCGCCCTTGCGGCGTTCCCCCGCTTCAACAGCTCGCTCGATGGGGCGCACCTCGTCAAAAAGAAATACGTGCATGTCGGCTTTGCCGTGGATACCCCAAAGGGGTTGATGGTCCCGGTCATCCGTGACTGCGACAGGAAGGGGCTGCTCCAGATCGCCGACGAGATGGCGACGCTCTCGGAGAAGGCCCGCCAAGGAAAGCTGGCGCCTTCCGACATGGAAGGTGGGTCGTTTTCCGTCTCGTCCCTGGGCGGCATCGGAGGAGCCGGCTTCACCCCGATCATCAATGCGCCCGAGGTCGCGATCCTCGGAGCCGCCCGATCGCAGATGCAGGCGGTCTGGAATGGCTCGGCCTTCGAGCCCCGGCTCATCACGCCCATCAGCCTGTCATGGGATCACCGGGTCGTCGATGGCGTGGCTGCCGCGCGCTTCCTCGGCCATGTGGCCGGGTTGCTGGGCGATTTCCGCCGCGCGCTGCTCTGAGGATGACGATGGCTACGACAGTGCTTGTCCCCGACCTGGGCGACTACAAGGACGTTTTGGTGGCGGAGTTCCTGGCGAAGCCGGGCGATGCGGTCGCGGTCGACCAGCCGTTGGTGGCCATCGAAAGCGACAAGGCGACCATCGAGGTCCCGTCCCCGGTCGCGGGTCGGCTGCTTTCGTTCGCCGTCAAGGTCGGTGATCGCGTCAGCACGTCGTCGACCCTCGCTATGATCGAGGAACGCGCGAGCGAGGACCAGCAACGGAATGCGGCGGCGCCAGCGAAGCCACAGGCTGCGCCGACCGTCAAAGATGAGACCGTCGAGCGCCTCGACCTCGTGGTGATCGGTGGCGGTCCGGGCGGTTACTCGGCTGCGTTTCGGGCCGCGGACCTGGGCCTCCGGGTCACGTTGATCGAGCAGTACGACACCCTCGGCGGCGTTTGCCTGAACGTCGGCTGCATTCCCTCGAAGGCCTTGCTGCATGTCGCGGCGGTCGTAGAGGAGGCAGGCCGGATGGCCTCCCATGGGATCACGTTCGCCGAGCCGCAGATCGACCTCGAAAAGCTGAGGGGCTCGAAAGGACAAACAGTCCGGCGGCTGACCGATGGCCTCGCCCAGATGGCGCGGATGCGCAAGGTCGATGTCGTCGTCGGGAAGGCCAGTTTCGTCGATCCGAACACTCTGAATGTCGAAGGCGCGGACGGAAGTCGGCGGCAAATCGGCTTCGCCAATTGCATTGTTGCCGCGGGGTCGTCGCCGATCCACTTGCCCTTCCTGCCGGAAGATTCCCGCATCGTGGATTCGACGGGAGCCCTTGAGCTTCCGTTCATTCCGAAGAGGATGCTCGTCATAGGCGGCGGGATCATCGGGCTAGAGATGGCGACGGTGTATAGCTCGTTGGGGGCCCGCATCGACATTGTGGAGCAGCTCGACGGGCTGTTGGCCGGCGCAGATCGGGATCTCGTCGCGGTCTGGCAGAAGCGGAATGCCCACCGTTTCGATCACCTCATGCTGTCGACGCGCCTGGAGTCGGTGGCGGCGACCGATGAAGGACTTGTGGCCGTTTTTGCCGGGAGCGATCACCCGCCACGGACATACGATCTCATCCTGCAGGCTCCCGGCCGCCGACCGAACACCGCCGCCCTGAATTTGGCCGCCGCCGGCATCGCGTGCGAAAATGGGTTCATCTGCATCGACAAGCAGATGCGCACTTCAGTCCCTTATATCTACGCGGTCGGGGACATCGCCGACCAGCCCATGCTGGCTCACAAAGCGGTCCACCAGGGGCATGTGGCGGCCGAAGTCGTCGCCGGCGAGAAGGCGGCCCTCGATGCCATGGTCGTTCCGTCGGTCGCGTATCTGGACCCGGAGATCGCCTGGGTCGGCGCAACCGAAGAAAGCGCCAAGGCATCCGGCCTGTCCATCGAGGTCGGTCGCTTCCCCTGGGCTGCTTCCGGCCGGGCGATCGCCAACGGAGCGGACTACGGCATGACCAAGCTGCTCTTTTCCAAGGAAACCGGGCGGATCGTCGGCGGGGGAATCGTCGGCGTGGGCGCAGGCGACCTGATCGGCGAGGTCTGCCTAGCCATCGAAATGGGCGCCGATGCCCATGATATCGGCAAGACGATCCATCCGCACCCGACCTTTGTCGAGACGGTCGGCATGGCCGCCGAGGCCATGTTGGGGACGTGCACGGATCTCCCGCCGAAGTCACCCAAGAAGTAATTTGGAATGCGAGCCTGCCTTGGGCCCTGAACGTATCCATTTGAAGAAGGAAATTCGTCATGAGTCGGCAAGCAATTTCGGCCCCGGATGCCACGGCCGTCGGCCCCTATTCGCATGGCATCAGGGCGCGCGGGGACGTCGTATTCCTGTCGGGGCAGACGCCTTTGGACAGTGCTACGGGGAAGCTTGTCGTCGGAGACATCAAAGACCAGGTGCGTCAGTGCCTCGGCAACCTCGGTGCCGTCCTGGCCGCGGCGAACCTGACTTTTGACGACGTCGTCAAATGCAATGTCTTCCTCGTCGATATGGCCGATTTCCCAGCCCTGAACGAGGTCTATGCGAGCCATTTTCGCGAGCCGTTCCCAGCGCGGACGACCATTGGCGTGGCGTCGCTACCCCTCGGAGCCAGGGTTGAAATCGAAATGGTCGCCATCGCGCACGGGGTCTAGAGATACGATCGCGAGCGGCGGAAGGCACCCGAGAGGAGCGCATCGGGCATCGGCAATGCCGCGTCTGGCATTGCCATTTCATCCAAGCCGCCATGTCGGGTTAGAGGCGTCCGGGAGCTCCGCCCGTCGCAAACACTATGCCCGCCAAAAGCTCGGTGCGGTTCCTGTAGATCTCAGTCGCATGCGCCCATGCGTATTCCAACAAAATGGCCGGCCTCCGCTAGGAGCCGGCCAAAGTTGGAAACATCGGCGCTCGCCAAGGTTTCTCTGGGGAACAATCAAAGCTGGCGTGAATATCAAGCATTGAAGAGTTATTCGAAAGACTTGGAATCGAGGATATTCCGACTTAGATCGATTCGCAATGAACAAAAACTCACTTCGGCCATGCGTTTTGCTCATGAAGAATGGGCTACCTAGATTGAAAGTTAAATTTATCTGGTGCGTTACAGTGTTTATGGGCGCCATTCGAAAAACGACTGACTATTATTTGAACTATGCGTTTGCGTCCCCGTTCGGGCGCCCCAAGCTGGCATGACAACAAACGAGGTTCCTGCATGCGCGCCCAAGTTCTGAAAGCCTACGGCGGACCGGAGATGCTGCAGCTGGCAGATGTCGAACGTCCGGCTGCCCGGTCCGGAGAGGTCCTCATCCGCATTCGTGCCACCTCGATCAATCCCGTCGACATCAAGATCCGAGAGGGTCTCCCCATCGGTCCCGAGCTTCCGGCGATCCTTGGCGCGGACCTGGCCGGAACCGTCGAGGCGGTCGGGACCGGGGTCGACGATTTCAATGTCGGCGACGAAGTCTACGGCTGTGCAGGTGGGGTGAAGGGCGTCGGTGGTACGCTCGCGGAGTACATTGCTGCCGACGCGCGGTTGATCGCGCCGAAACCGCGTGCCTTGACGTTCCGGGAAGCCGCTGCTCTCCCGTTGGTCTCCATCACCGCCTGGGAGGCCATTGAGCGCATCGCCCCAAAGAAGGGGGAGGCAATACTCGTTCAAGGAGGCGTTGGAGGCGTGGGCCACATCGCCGTTCAACTGGCCGCCATTGCCGGTGCGGTGGTGTCCGCGAGCGTCGGCACCGATCGCGACTTCGAGAAGGCCCGGTCATTCGGGGCCGCGAACGTCATTGACTACAAGAACGATCCGGTGGCGTCCTTCGTACAGCGCATCACCGGTGGTCGCGGGTTTGATGCAATCGTAGACACTGCAGGCGGCCAGAATCTCGTCAAGTCGTTCGAGGCGGCTGCGGTGGGCGGACGCATCGCCACGACCAATTCCAGAGCCTCGGTCGATCTTGGACAGATGCACGGAAAGGCTCTGTCGCTGCACCTCGTCTTCATGCTGCTGCCCATGCTCTCGGGCGAGGGGCGCGACAAGCACGGCCGTATTCTTCGCGAGATAGCGGCTCTGGCGGATCGTGGGCTCCTGCGTCCGCACGTCGATCCCGAACGGTTCACGTTGGAGACGGCAGCGGATGCGCATCGGCACGTTTCGAGTGGCAAGTCGAAAGGCAAGGTGGTGATCGAGGTCGATTGAAAGGTCGGCTGAAGCTTCGCCGTCGGGTTCGAATTTGGAAGCAGTGCATCGAGCAATGCAAAGTGGAGGAAACGAATGAAACGACAGCTCGCAGCAGCCCTGATCGCGTCCATCGTCCTCGGCCCCGCCATCCCAGGCTGGGCACAGGTGCCGCAGGCGGTGCCCGGCAACTCGATAGATCTGCCTCACGCCTGGCCGAGAAGCGGTGCTGAAAAGATCCTTGAGAACGACCGCGGAGCGATGTGGAACATCGACTTCGCCGAAGGTGTCGGTGCCCATTGGCACAAGCATCAATTCGAGTTCGTCGGCGTGGAACTGACCACCTCGGCGTTCACTGTGACCAACCCCGATGGCATGACCCACACCGTAGCCAGCCCAAGGGGAAAAATGTGGATTCTGCCCAAGGGGCTAACCCACATGGAGAAGGGATTGACCACACCGGGACGCAACATCCTGATCGTCGATCTCAAGGATGGGCCGTCGCCCGGCTATGAGAACAAGTCGGGCGAACCGTCAGGTTACGCTGGAACTCAAGCCAAGCTGGTGAACGATACCGCACGCTTGCTACAGTGGGACGTCTCACTGTCACCGAGCGTGCCGGAGAAGGCGACCTTCCATTCCCGGGACATCTTCATTTGCGTGCTCGACGGCGGGCGCTTGAAGGTTTCGGAGCCGGGCAAGCCGCCGGAACTGCTCGAATTGAAGCCCGGTGTCGGCGCGTTCCTCAAGGGTGGCGTCGTTCGCAGTCTGGAAGCGGTGGAAGCGACGTCCCGATTGATGCTCGTCGAGCTCAAGTAGCAAAAGGCGGCGGGCCTTCCCCCATGGGAAAGCCGCCGCGATTTTGTTTGCACCGCCATTGACGCCGAACAACGCGGCAGGCTCGCGACACGCTTCAGCCTATCCTTCACGTTGGCCTTCACACCTCCCCGGCGCCCACGGACTTTTAATCGGCGCGCGACATCCGTGATGCCTGGAAGACGACCGGTCGCCCTCGACTGGCAAGACCAGCCTTTATAGCAATTCGAGTAGCATCAATCGCACCGCGCCATTGGCGGATCGGAGCGAAATGCTCTTTCCCCGTTCCAAGAACAGTACATCGCCGACATCGACGTCGAGGACGTTGTCCTGCCCATGATCTAGGACGATCCGTCCCGGCGTGACGGCAACGACGAACGTATCGTTCGGCCAGTGGGGCGAATTGACATCTGAGGATGGATTGATGGTGACGTCGTACTGTTTGTAAAAGACGTCCTCTCCCACCAGCTTGTAATCAACATTCGAAATCTTGTTCGTCTCGAAGACGCCGCGGCCATCGCCGACCGGACTGGCGTCCTTTATATCAACGATCACGATATGCCTTCCGATCGTCGAGATCCCCTTCTCCATATGAGTGAGACCCTTGGGAAGCATCCACATCCTTCCCGGGAAAGAGACTTTTATTTCGGACCCACCATCGGGGTTTATGATCTCGTATGCCGCGGAAGCCAGATCAACGCCCGCATAATGATACAGATGCTTGTGGAAATTCGAGTAAAGCCCCTGGGTGAACTTAATGTCCCAAGCCGCACCGCGATCATTTTCAAGGATCAGGTTGGCACCAGGTCTCGGCCAGGCGTGAGGAAGCGATACCATGTTGGCCTCGACGTCACGTTCAACTGTGGCTCCACTCGACATGGTCTTCGACCTCACTCTTCCAGATGATGTATGAATTATGGACCGATTTCGCGTCCCTCCAAAGGGCCGACGGTCCGGTTCGGGCACATTCCTCAAGGGCGGCGTGTCAGCTTTCGACGACGCTCTCATTCAATTCGGCTTTGCCAGGAAATAGCGCGGAGTACCCCGGCAAGCTCTCGATCCGCTTGAGCCAGCTCAATACATTGGGCTTGTCATCGAGCTCGATACCGCCCATTCGCGCCATGCGAGTGTAGGGGTAAAGGGCAATGTCCGCGATGCTTGGCTGACTCCCGGTCGCCAACCAATTCCCTTCCTCGACCTGGCCCAACCGCTCATCCAGAACAGCCAGGGCCCGGTTGGCCTTGCGCTCCCACTCTTCCACATCGCCACGCTCGACTTTCCAGTCAGGGTGGAGCGCGCGATGCAGCCTTAGTTGAGCCAAGGGGTGCATGTGCGCGGATTGCTCGAACGACATCCATGATAAAACATCCGCCTGCTCACTCGGATCTTTGGGCCACCAGTCCGTCCCTTGGGCCAGGAAAAACAGGATCGCCGCGGACTCTGCGATCGTCCGGCCATCCGCCATTTCGATGACGGGGACCTGACGGAAGCGAGCAATCGCTCGAAATTCGGGGGTTTCCAGGTCCCCCTTGTCGATCGACAGCGTCCTTCGTTCGAGCGGCTGTCCTATGAAACTGGCGAGAAGGCGGACCTTCCACGCGTTTCCCGAGCGCTGCGTGTCATAGAGGCGCACGGGCCCTGGCTTCGGCATTTGGATGGCCTCGCTTGGGTGAAGGCTCGCCGCACCGGGGCGGGCTGCCTGGAAGGAGGTGAAGGGTTTGTCCTGCTCCAGGGCCCTTCAAGCCTTTCCGAGAGATCGCATCTTCGAGGCGACGACCGCCTCTTCGAGAAACTCCAGCCGATCTTGACCCCAGAAGATGTCGCCCTCGAACAGGTAGAACGGCGACCCGAATACCCCCTTCGCGATCGCGTCGTCGGAGTACCGTCCAAATTCCTCCTGGACCGATGGCGAGCCCGCTTCTTCGAGCAGACGGGGCGCGTTCTTCAACGACCGGTTCGCGAGGGTCAGTAGGACGTCGGGTGAGGCAACGTCGAGCTCCTCCACCCATGCGGCCTTCAAGATGTCATGAGAGATCTGCTCGACGGATTGTCCGGCGCGTTTAGCCGCGATGATGAGCCCAGAGGCCAGGTCCTCGTTGGTAGTGCCGTATTTCGGGGGCTCATTGATGGGCATGCCCAACTTGACCTGCCAGCGGCGCAGTTCGGCGAGGCGATAGTCCTGCCGCTGCTTGGATCTTTGGCTCAGAAGGATGCCACCCGTCCTGGCGTAGACGTAAGGCATCTTGATCGGAAAATAATTGATGGTCACCCCGTGCCGCTCGCCGATCGAGGCCAGGCGGGGGCCGCCGAAGTAGGCCCAGTCCGAGAGGACCCAGAAATAATAATCGATGCTTGGTTGGGCCATGGTCATCCCCGATAAAGACGTTGAGACATCATTCATATGCTGCGTCGTGACGAATCTTTTCTGCAGGCAGGGTCTCGCCGGCGAGCGCATCGTTCGCACCCGCCGGAGAGCGAGGCCTCTCAGTGCAGGATCTGGCTGAGGAAGAGCTTGGTGCGCTCGTGTTGCGGGTTCTTGAAGAACTCGTTGGGCTCGTTCATCTCGACGATCTGGCCGGCGTCCATGAAGATGACGCGGTCGGCGACCTGGCGGGCAAAGCCCATCTCGTGGGTGACGCAGAGCATGGTCATGCCCTCGTCGGCGAGCGAGACCATGGTGTCGAGCACCTCCTTGACCATTTCCGGGTCGAGCGCCGAGGTCGGCTCGTCGAACAGCATGATCTTGGGGCTCATGCAAAGCGAGCGCGCGATGGCGACGCGCTGCTGCTGGCCGCCGGAGAGCTGGCCCGGATATTTGTTGGCCTGCTCCGGAATCTTGACGCGCGTCAGATAGTGCATCGCGATCTCCTCGGCATCCCTCCGGGGCGTCTTGCGGACCCAGATCGGAGCGAGCGTCAGGTTCTCGAGAATCGTCAGATGCGGGAACAGGTTGAAGTGCTGGAACACCATGCCGACGTCGCGGCGGATCTCGTCGATCTTCTTCAGATCGTTCGTGAGTTGGGTGCCGTCGACGATGATCGAGCCCTTCTGGTGCTCCTCCAGGCGATTGATGCAGCGGATCATCGTCGATTTGCCGGAGCCCGAGGGCCCGCAAACGACCAGCTTTTCGCCACGCTCCACCTTCAAGTCGATGTCGCGCAGCACATGAAATTCGCCGAACCATTTGTTCACGCCGACCATCTCGACCGCCGTCGACGTCGTCAGTGCGGTCGGCTTCGGTGCGCCGAAGGATTTGTCCTGCAGAGTCTTCAAAGGCTCGGTCCCCCGACTTGCGGTTCACATGAAGCCTCCCCGAAAGGGGCGCTAGGCAACACGTTGTCCAACACATCACCGAGTCGGGATTTAGTCAACCAAATTGGAAAGAAGGACGTTGTCGTACCTGCGCTCGCGCGCCAAAGGGGAGGGCGTGCCTCGCAGGCTGCCTCGCTCGAACGCCGCAGAATGCCGCCTATTTCTCGCGAGTGATCGCGATCAGAGCGCTGCCCCCGCCATCCGGAGCGCGAACCTGATGCGCGAGGTGCCCGGGAAACTGGAGGAAGTCGCCCGCCCCGAGCAGGACCGAGCGATCGGAGAACTGGATCTCGATCTTTCCGGTCACGACGAAGATGATCTCGGTTCCGCCATGGTCGACCCGGCCGTCCATGCCGAAATCGCGCCCGGGGAAGAGCAAGAAGGCCTCGACACCACCGGCAGCCTGGCTCAGCGGTTCGAAGTACGCCTCGGCGTTTCTATCCTCGGGGACCGGCCGCTCATGAGCCCTGACGATGTGGATCATCGACTCGTCGGTGGCCTCTCCGAAAAGGGCTGATACGGAGACGGCAAATGCCTGGGAGAGCTTCAACGCCGTCGCGATCGACGGCGTTTTCTCTCCTCTTTCGACCCGCGAGAGGTACCCTTTGTTGAGCCCAGTCATCCCGGCGAGATGATCGAGCGTCATTTTGCGAGAGCGCCTCATGGCGGCCATGTGAAGGCCGAAAGAGCGAGCCGCATCGTTGTTGTTCGACGGCGACACGTCCCTGATCGATTTGACCCTCGGCAATGCTGGCTCCAGTTCAACTGCGTAGGCGCGGCCTATCAGTATGTCGCCGCGGTGGCTAGAGGCACGCTTCTTGGACCCGCCACCTAAGACTCGGACGAGAGGTCGAGTGTTGCGGGGGCTGAAAAACTCTGATAGCGATCGGGCAACAAGTTGTCCGAAGGTACATGGGGCGGGAATGATAGCGCAAGTCTGGTCCGGGGAACTTCTGCATATCCACATCGCTCCTGCCGCCTCCTACGAGATGGAGGAGCTGCCCCAAGCGAACCTGATCGCGGGGAAGGGGATCGAAGGCGATCGATATTATCTCGGAACCGGAACGTATTCGGCAAGGCCTGCCGTACGTGAGGTGACTCTGATCGAGGCCGAGGTGCTCGAGCATCTGGAGATAGGAGAGCCGCAGGTTCCAGGGATAAAGCTGAGCCTGTCCCCGGCGGAGCATCGCCGTAACCTCACGACCAGGGGCGTGCCCCTCAACCACCTCGTCGGCAAACGTTTTCGAGTTGGCGATGTGGTCCTCCGGGGAGCCAGGCTGAACTTCCCCTGCAAGTACATCGAAGAGCTCCTTGGCATCCCGAGATTGTTCGAGTCGCTGCTCAATCGGTCAGGTCTCAATTGCGCGATCGAGGTCGGGGGCGTCATTCGCCCCGGTGATCGCATCGTTCCTTTGGAGGATTAAGGCGATGGCCGCACCACGTCTCATCATGAAGATGAAGGTAGCAGCCCTTCGTCCCGAACCCGGCGAAGTGAACGTCGTCGAATTCCGCCACCCGCGGCGGCCCGTGCTGCCCGCTTTCGAGCCTGGCTCGCACGTCGACATACACCTTCCAGACGGCAAGGTGCGCCAGTACTCGTTGATGAACGACCCGGCGGATCTATCGAAGTACGTGATTGGGGTGAAACGCGAGGACGGCGGACGGGGCGGCTCGACCTGGCTGCATGCCAACTTGAACGTGGGCGACGAGGTCGCCGTCTCGACACCGCGCAATCACTTCAAGCTAAATGACGAAGCGCGGTCGCATCTGCTTTTGGCGGGTGGCATCGGGATCACGCCGATGATCTCCATGGCGCGGGCGTTGAAGGCGCAAGGGCAAGCATTCGTCCTGCATTTCTTTGCGAGGAGCCGCGCTGTCGCCCCGCTGCTGTCGGATCTCGAAACGGAGATCGCCGCCGGCTCGCTCGCACTTCATTTCGACGACGATCCGACATCCACCGTGAATCTGGCGGACCTGCTGAGGGACCAGCCGGATGGGATGCACCTCTACTATTGCGGACCACCGGGTTTCATGGCCTGGACGAGGGCCAACTCCGCTCATTGGAACAGCGATACGGTCCACTTCGAGGCCTTCCAGCCCGATCTGGACCCCGATTTCGTCCCTGCCCCATTCATCATGCAATTGCGTTCGAGCGGACGCGAGTTGGAGGTTCCTGCCGACGTATCCGCGCTCACCGTGCTTCGCGCCGCGGGTGTTCCGCTCCTTTCGTCTTGTGAGAATGGAGTGTGCGGCAGTTGCGAGTGTGGGTTTGTCGCCGGGGAACCTATCCACCGCGACGCGGTGCTGACGCCCGGCGCCAAAAGCGACCGATTCATACCCTGCGTGTCCAGGGCCAAAGGGCGTCTCGTCCTGGATCTTTGAACGCTGCCGTTATCCCTCTGCCCCGTTGGAGCTTTGATATGTCGCATTCCAAAAATACCGCCCCGGGCTCCAACGAACGCGTGGACGGCTTTGCGACACGGGCGATCCATTTCGGTTACGACCCATCGCTGTACGGCGGCGCGGTTGCTCCGCCCGTATTCTTCACTTCGACGTACGGCTTCGAGAGCATGGAGGAAATGGACGCGGCGGCTTCCCAAGGCGGTAAGTTGTATGCGCGCGAGCACAATCCTACGACTGAGATCCTCGAAGCCCGTTTGGCAAATCTGGAGGGTGCCGAAGCGGCGCTTGCGGTCGCCACCGGCATGGCAGCCGCTGGAACCCTGATGCTCGGCCTGCTGTCACAAGGCGACGAGATCATCGTCCACCGGACGCTGTACTCGAACACCGTGGCACTGACGCGCGACGGCATACCGCGTTTCGGTATAAAAGTGATTCCCGTCGACTTGTCCGAACCCGCGAACTTGGATGCGGCGCTGACGGCGAAGACGAAGCTGGTGTATTTCGAAACGCCAGTTAACCCAACCTCCGAGATCCTCGACATCGCCGCCATCTCCGCACGGGCCGCGAAGGTTGGCGCGAAGGTGGTCGTGGACAGCACGTTCGCTTCGCCGGCGCTTCAGCGACCGCTGGAGCACGGGGCTCATATCGTCCTCCATTCACTTACCAAGTACATCAACGGTCACGGCGACGTCCTGGGTGGTGTGCTGCTGGGCGATCGGGACACGATCGCCCATCTCCACAGCCACGGTCTCCGGTACCTGACCGGCGCGACGCTGTCGCCCATGACCGCAGGCCTCATCATGCGCGGCTTGAAGACATTGCCCCTTCGCATGGAGCGCCACAGCCGCACGGCTTTGACGATTGCGCAAAGGCTGGCCGATCACCGCGCCGTCGCCTGGGTCCGCTATCCCTTCCTGGAAGGCTCGCCGGGCTACGAGATTGCCAAGAGGCAGATGAGCGGCGGCTCCGGCATGCTGTCATTCGGCCTCAGGAACGGCTTCGATGGCGCCCGACGGGTGCTGGATCGCCTCCAGCTCGCCAGCCGGGGCGTGAGCCTCGGCGATGTCGAGACCCTCGTCACGCATCCGGCGAGCATCCTGCGCGCCCGGCAGACGGTCAGGCCCGAGGCAAAACCCGTCGAAGGCGTCGGCGACGACCTCATTCGGTTCTCCGTGGGTCTCGAGGATGAGGCGGACATCTGGAACGATCTCGCACAAGCCCTCGAGAATGCGTGAACGGGGTAGGCCGGGCGGCGCTCGACACGATGTCCAGTCGATCAACCAGCCAACAGATCAATCCCTGACCGGGGCAATAAACTTCGCGTGAAACTCGATGCCGTCTCGATCGGCGTCCCATCAAAAAGCAATCAGGCGACATCGGAAAGTCGCCAAAGGGAGGATACGACATGAAGCGTCATCATAGCATCTGGGGAGCCTCGTCCTTGGTTTTGGGCGTGTTTGCCGCCGGCTTCGCGACCGCGGGGCCCACGGTGGACAAGATCAAGGCTAGGGGAGCGATAATTTGCGGCGTCTCGCAAGGCATCGCCGGCTTCTCCATTCCCGACAGCTCGGGGAAATGGTCCGGCATGGACGTCGATCTCTGTCGCGGACTGGCCGCGGCCGTCTTCGACGATCCGAACAAGGTCCAGTACTCGCCCCTCTCGGCAAAGGATCGGTTCACCGCCTTGCAGTCGAGCGCCGTGGACCTCCTGGCCCGCAACACGACGTGGACCATGCAGCGCGAGGCCTCCTTGGGAATGAACTTCGCCGTCGTCAATTTCTATGACGGCAACAGCTTCATGACCAAGAAGTCGTTGAACGTGAAGAACGCCAAGGACCTCGGTGGCGCGTCGATCTGCGTGACCGCGGGGACGACGATGGAGCTCAACGTCGCGGATTTCTTCCGCGCCAACCAGATGAAGTTCGAGCCCGTCGTGTTCGTCACCGCGGACGAGACCGCGAAGGCCTACGAGACCGGCCGATGCGACGTCCTCATTGCAGACTCGTCCGCCAATTACTCGCGTCGGGCGCAGCTTCAGAAGCCGGACGACCACATCGTGTTGCCCGAATTGATTTCGAAGGAACCGCTGGGCCCGGCCGTTCGTCAAGGCGACGACCAATGGCTGAACATCGTGAAGTGGACCCACTACGCGATGATCAACGCCGAGGAACTCGGGGTTACGAAAGCCAACGTCGTCGAGATGCGCTCGTCCACCAATCCGGAAATTCGCCGGCTTCTGGGGCTCGAGGGGAATCTCGGTGAAGGTCTGGGGCTCTCCAAGGACTGGGCGGACCGTATCGTCCGAGCTGTCGGCAACTACGGGGAGGTCTACGACAGGAACGTCGGGCAGGGATCGGTCATCAAGATCGAGCGGACCACGAACGCCCTATGGACCAAGGGCGGCCTGCAATACGCGCCCCCGGTGAGATGATCGGTCTCGCCCCGAGCGCCTGAAGGCATTCCGCGGCCTCGAAAACGTGCCGGCAGGGCGACGTCCTGCCGACACGTTTTCCCCATCAAAGTCGAGACTCATGACCCGTGACGCTCCCGGACGCCGGCGCGAGACGAGCCGTACCGCTCTGGTCAACGACCCGAAAGTACGGCGTTTCGTCCTGCAGACCCTTTTGATCGTCGTGCTGTCGTTCGCCGCTTACAGCGCGGTCAAGAACGTCGCGGCGAACTTGGCCAACCAACGAATTTCAAGCGGCTTCGGCTTCTTGGACCAAACGGCAGGTTTCGGGATTTCCCAAGCACTGATCCCATGGTCCGAGACGATGACCTATGGCAGGGCGTATCTCGTCGGCCTCGTGAACACAATGCTGGTGTCGGCCGTGGCGATCCTAATGTCGACGATCCTCGGCTTCGCCGTGGGCATAGCTCGGCTGGCACCGAATTTCATCATATCGCAACTCGCGAGATGGTACGTCGAGCTCGTCAGAAACCTGCCGCTCCTTTTCCAGATTTTGTTCTGGTACCTGGCGATCCTGTCGGCGATGCCGCCGCCCCGGTCGGCCCTGAACCTCCTGGGCTCGGTTTTCCTGAGCCAACGCGGACTCACCCTGCCGCAACCGGTGATCCAGCCCGGAGCCGCGTTGTTGGGCTTGGCTGCGCTCGCCGTTCTCGTAGGTGGCGTCCTGATCGTTCGATGGTCAAGGATCAGGCGCGAACGCACCGGGTTCGGCATGCCCAGGATCGTATCGCTCGGTCTTACCGCGGCGGCGGTCGCATTGCTGGGCGTCGTCTACGTTTTCGCCGGGGCTCCCCTGCAACTCGACGCGCCTCAGCAAGGCCGTTTCAACCTGTCGGGCGGCGTCACGATGATGCCCGAGTTCGCCGCCTTCGCGATCGCCCTGACGCTCTACAGCGCCGCGAACATCGGCGAGATCGTGCGGGCCGGCATCCAGGGTGTCGGCAAGGGCCAGACGGAAGCCGGGCGCTCGCTCGGGTTACGCGCGGGATCCATCCTGCGGTTGGTCACGATACCCCAGGCCATGCGCATCATAATTCCGATGATGACGAGCATGTACTTGAACATCGTCAAGAACTCGTCGTTGGGCGTGAGTATCGGATACCCGGAGTTGGTCTCAGTCGGCGGGACAATCCTCAACAATACAGGACAGGCGATCGAGGTGATCGCGATGTGGATGGCGACATATCTCACGATTTCGATCGCGACCTCGCTTTTCATGAATTGGTACAACGCGCGCATCGCGCTCGTCTCGAGGTAGGCAGCCATGACGATCACGTTCGTGCGGGGTGAACCGCTGCCTTCAATGCCGGCTCCGAACATGGACGTCGGACCGTTGCGGTGGCTGCGGCGAGAAGTTTTTTCCAGTCCGATGCAGGCCGTCGCGACGGCGGCAGGGGCGTATGTCGCCTATCTGTTGATCAGCTCGTTCATCGATTTCACGGTGATCAGAGCCGTCTGGCAGGGTAACGATCGGGCGGCCTGCAGCAACCTGCCCTACGAGGTCGGGGCGTGTTGGCCGTTCATCTGGGCCAAACTAGGGCAATTGACCTACGGGTTCTATCCTGTGGACGAACGCTGGCGCATCAACCTGGTCTTTGTAGTCTCCTTGGCGCTCCTGATACCACTGTCGATGCCACGGGCACCGTACAAGCTGCACAATGGCATCGCGTTCTTGGGCGTGTTTCCGATTTTCGCGTTCATACTCCTTTACGGGGGATCGATCGTAACGCCCTGGATGAGCGTCGCCTCGGTCGTCTTCGCCGCGGCGTCGGCGATCGCGCTCGCCCTCCATCTGATGCAGCTGAACGAGCAGGCGAACCTTCAGCCCCTGCGGTACGGGGCGGTGGCGATCGCCCTCGTCCTTGGTTTCGCGATCGCAAAGGTGGCGGGGGTGCCGTGGCTCGTCCCCTCAATCGAACTGGCGCTGCTATTCGCGTCTGGCGCCGCATTCGTCGAGGCATATCTAGACGGGCGAGCGGCCCGGAAGAGGTGGGCGTCTTATGGCGTGCTGACGGCGGCAATCGCGTGGACGTTCGCCGCCGCGGTCGGTTCGGCGGCCTTCGAGGAGCCGTCGCTCCCGGTCGTACCCACGTCTCAGTGGGGCGGATTGTTCGTCACATTGGTCGTCGCCACGACCGGGATCGTGGCCTCCCTGCCCATCGGCATCGTTCTCGCCCTGGCTCGCCGCTCGAACGCGGCCGTCCTGCGGTTCACCTCCATCGCTTTTATTGAGATCGTGCGCGGCGTCCCGCTGATCACCGTTCTGTTCTTCGCCACTTACATGCTGCCTCTATTCTTGGAGCATTCGCCGGACGCCATGGTCAGGGTCCTGGTTGGAATATCCCTATTTTCGGGGGCCTACATGGCGGAGACCGTACGGGGAGGGCTCCAGGCAATCGGGAGCGGACAGCACGAGGCGGCTGCGGCGCTGGGTCTGAACTATGGCCAGTCCACCGGTCTCATCGTGTTGCCGCAAGCGTTGCGGCTGGTCATCCCGGGGATCGTCAACTCGTTCATCGGTTTGCTCAAGGACACCACCCTCGTCTCCATCGTCGCCATCTTCGATCTGCTCGGCGGGCTGCGTGCCGCATTCGCAGATCCGAACTGGACGGCTCCGTCGACGCTCTACACGGGGTTTGCGTACGCAGGGATAATTTATTTCGCGCTCTGCTTCCTCATTTCCACCTACTCGGCTCGCCTGGAGAAGCGGTTGCAAGTCGGCCATCGGAATTGACGCGTGGCCTTCGCTAGGACAGCTCGCACACGTGACTGAGGACAGTGATCCTCGCGCGGACCTAGGTTGGCTGTTCCACGATACGATAGGGAACTGCTCGCCGAACATCGGGGTCTATGGCGATGGCGCTACCGGCAGGCGGAAATGCCCGCTGGGGGCAGTCCGTTCGCTCGCATAGTCTGCAGCTGATGCCGATGCGCGCGATGGAGTGGGCATTGAGCGTGTCGAGTCCATCGGCGTAGACGACCTGTCCCCCATCGGCGAGCTCGCACCCGAGCCCGATGGCATAGCGGCGACGCGTCGAACTGTGACCTATGCCGGCCTTGGTGATGGCCTGCGCGAGGGAAAGGTACCTGACTCCGTCGGGCATCTCCACGATCTGCACATGCAAGCGGTCGGGGGCCTCAAAGGCTTCGTGGACATTCCACAAGGGGCAGGCTCCGCCGTACCGCGCGAAGCGCAGCCGCGTCGCGCTATGGCGCTTGGTGATGTTGCCGGCCCGGTCGATCCGTAGAAAATAGAACGGGATACCCTGGGCTCCAGGGCGCTGGAGCGTCGAAAGCCGATGGGCGACCTGCTCAAGGCTCGCTCCGAAAATATGCATCAGGATTCCGAGGTCGTGGCGATGTGACCGAGCGGCGTCCAGGAACTGCCGGTATGGCAAGACCACGGCCCCGGCAAAGTAGTTGGCCAAGGCGACCGAGCACACGGAGTTGGCGTCAGCGCTCCGAAAATTTGCCTGCCGTAGAATATCCCGCGCCAAGTCGCCCGCCTGGAACAAGGCCAATTGGTGCGCCAGCGCGAAGGTTTGGGTGGAGGTGTCCGCGCAGCCGTCGATATGCAGCGTTCGGGAACTCCTGTCGAACCTCCTTATGGGTCGATCCGCGCCGATTGAACGATCGATTTTGACGGTGAGACGGTGGCGCATCTCAAGTCTTTCGATCAATGCGCCGGGCAACCCGGCGGCGTCCGCCCTCAGCTCCTCGCGGGTCAGCTCGGCGCCTCTATCAAGCGTATCGACATAGTTGCCGATGCCATGGAAGAAGTCGCGGACCTCCTCGTATGGAAAGACCACCCCGCCCGGTGTCTGAAACGCCTCCGAATGAGAGAGCGTCTGATCCAAGGCTTGATACTTGTCATCGAGCGCCCGATGGGCCGCCTGCAGGCGGATGATGGCTTTGGCGAGATTAGGGGTGTGCTGGATCGCTGCTTCCAGCTCGTGTGACGCCTGAACCCCATGACCGAGCGCTGGATCGGCAAGCGCGTCCCTCAGATCGACGAGCAGCCTATCCTCGGCATTGTCAGAGAACTGCGCGATGTCGACGCGGAAAACACGGGCCAGTTCAACTAGGACTGACGCGCTGAGCGGCCGCTGGGATCGCTCGATCTGGTTGAGATAGCTCGGCGAGATCTGGAGTTTTGTCGCCAGGAAAACCTGTGCCCATCCAGCCTCCTCGCGCAGGCGACGGACCGCTGGGCCTGCAAACACTTTTCGTTTCGATCTTGCGATTGTGGAAATTTGCATCTTCGCAACTACGCACTTTTTTGCCCGACATGCAAAGCGGCCGAAGGCTAATGGGGGGAAGTCAGGGCGCGGCGGCGGGATGGCCATGAAAGAGATACTCGACCAGCTCGAAGATCGTCGCGAGGGTGCGCGCCAAGGTGGCGGAACCCGCCGCGTCGAAGCCCAGCACAAGCGCGGCAAGCTGACGGCGCGGGAGCGCATAGAGCTCCTGCTCGACCGCGACTCCTTCGAGGAGTTCGACATGTTCGTGCAGCATCGCTGCGTCGATTTCGGCATGGAGAAGGGCGAGAAGATTCCCGGCGACGGCGTCGTCACCGGCTGGGGCACGGTCAATGGCCGCACCGTCTTCGTCTTCTCCAAGGATTTCACCGTCTTCGGCGGCTCGCTCTCCGAGACCCACGCCCAGAAAATCACCAAGATCCAGGACATGGCGCTGAAGATGCGCGCGCCCATCGTCGGCCTGTTCGATGCCGGCGGCGCCCGCATCCAGGAGGGCGTGGCGGCGCTGGGCGGCTATGGCGAGGTCTTCAAGCGCAATGTCGCGGCCTCGGGCGTCATCCCCCAGATCTCCGTGATCATGGGCCCTTGCGCTGGCGGCGACGTCTATTCGCCGGCGATGACGGACTTCATCTTCATGGTCCGCGATACCAGCTACATGTTCGTCACCGGCCCCGAGGTGGTGAAGACCGTCACCAACGAGACCGTGACCTCCGAGGAGCTCGGCGGCGCGAAGGTCCACACCACGAAATCCTCGGTCGCCGACGGCTCCTTCGAGAACGATGTCGAGGCGCTGCTGCAGGTGCGCCGGCTGATCGACTTCCTGCCTGCCAACAACACCGCCGGCGTGCCGGAATGGCCCTCCTTCGACGTGCCGGACCGTGTCGATATGAGCTTGGACACGCTGGTGCCGGACAATCCCAACAAGCCCTACGACATCAAGGAACTGATCCTGAAGACGCTCGACGAGGGCGATTTCTTCGAGATCCAGGCCGCTTATGCCGGCAACATCGTCACCGGCTTCGGCCGCATCGAGGGCCGCACCGTCGGCGTCGTCGCCAACCAGCCCATGGTGCTGGCCGGTGTGCTCGATTCCGACGCCTCAAGGAAGGCCGCGCGCTTCGTGCGCTATTGCGACGCGTTCGAAATCCCGATCGTGACGCTGGTCGACGTGCCGGGCTTCCTGCCGGGCACGGCGCAGGAATATGGCGGGCTGATCAAGCATGGCGCAAAGCTGCTCTACGCCTATAGCGAATGCACCGTGCCGCTGGTCACGGTGATCACCCGCAAGGCCTTCGGCGGCGCCTATGACGTGATGGCGTCAAAGCATATCGGCGCCGACGTCAACTATGCCTGGCCGACCGCGCAGATCGCGGTGATGGGCGCCAAGGGCGCGGTCGAGATCATCTTCCGTGGCGGCGACGCGGAAACCATCGCCCGCCAGACCAAGGAATACGAGGACCGCTTCATGTCGCCCTTCGTGGCGGCCGAGCGCGGCTATATCGACGAGGTCATCCTGCCGCATGGAACGCGCCGCCGTATCGCCCGCGCGCTCGCCATGCTGCGCACCAAGAGCGTCGAGCGGCCCTGGCGCAAGCACGACAACATTCCGCTGTGAAAAAGCGCATGGCCGAAACGGCTTCGAGCGCCGACGACGAGCGCTTCGCCTTGCTCGCGAAGCTGCTGTGGAGCGCTAGTGACCACGAGGCCGCGCCACAGCAATCCGCCATGCTGATCGATGAGATCTCCCAACTTCTTTGGGCCGTCAGCAACCTTCATCAGCCCTACGATCCCTCAAGGCAGTGACAGCCATGTTCACGAAGATCCTGATCGCGAACCGTGGCGAGATCGCCTGCCGCGTCATCAAGACGGCCCGCCGCATGGGAATCGCGACGGTTGCCGTCTATTCGGATGCCGATCGCGACGCGCTGCATGTCGAGATGGCCGATGAAGCCGTGCATATCGGGCCGCCCGCCGCCGCCCAGTCCTATCTGGTGATCGAGAAGATCATCGAGGCCTGCAAGGCGACGGGCGCCGAGGCCGTGCATCCCGGCTACGGCTTCCTGTCCGAGCGCGAGGCCTTCGCCCAGGCGCTGAAGGACAACGGCATCGTCTTCATCGGGCCTAATCCCGGTGCCATTGCCGCGATGGGCGACAAGATCGAATCGAAGAAGGCGGCGGCCGCGGCCAACGTCTCGACCGTGCCGGGCCATCTCGGCATTATCGAGAGCCCCGAGCATGCCGTCACGATCGCCGACGAGATCGGCTATCCCGTGATGATCAAGGCCTCGGCCGGCGGCGGCGGCAAGGGCATGCGCATCGCCCATTCGGCGGACGAGGTGGCGGAAGGCTTCGCGCGCGCCAAGTCGGAAGCGGCCTCATCCTTCGGCGACGACCGCGTCTTCGTCGAGAAGTTCATCGTCGATCCCCGCCATATCGAGATCCAGGTGCTCGGCGACAAGCATGGCAACGTGATCTATCTCGGCGAGCGCGAGTGTTCGATCCAGCGCCGCAACCAGAAGGTCGTCGAGGAGGCGCCGTCGCCGCTGCTCGACGAGGCGACACGCAAGCTGATGGGCGAGCAGGCGGTCGCGCTCGCCAAGGCCGTGAACTACGACAGCGCCGGAACGGTCGAGTTCGTCGCGGGCCAGGACAAGTCCTTCTACTTCCTCGAGATGAACACGCGGCTGCAGGTCGAGCATCCGGTCACCGAGATGATCACCGGGGTCGATCTCGTCGAGGAGATGATCCGCGTCGCCTATGGCGAAAAGCTGCGGCTGACGCAGGCCGATGTGAAGCTGAACGGCTGGGCCGTCGAATCGCGGGTCTACGCCGAGGATCCGACGCGCGGCTTCCTGCCCTCGACCGGGCGGCTCGTGACCTATCGGCCGCCGGCTGAAGGGCCCGATGGCGAGGCGACCGTGCGCAACGACAACGGCGTGTTCGAAGGCGGCGAGATCTCGATCTATTACGACCCGATGATCGCCAAGCTGGTGACGCATGCGCCGACGCGCGCGGCCGCGATCGAGGCGCAGGGGCGCGCGCTCGATGCTTTTGCGATCGACGGCATCCGCCACAACATCCCCTTCGTCTCGGCGCTGATGCATCATCCGCGCTGGATTGCGGGCGATCTCTCGACCGGCTTCATCGACGAGGAGTTTCCGGAAGGCTTTGCCCTGCCGCAGCCCAAGGGCGAGATCGCGCTGCGGATGGCTGCGATCGCGATCGCCTGCGACCACCGGATGAACCAGCGCAAGCGCCATGTCTCGGCGCAGATGCAGGGCTGGCGCAAGGTCGCCTTCGATCGCACGCGCATCGTCGTGCTCGGCGGCGAACGCTTCGAGGGCGAGGTCACGGAGCAGGTCGGGGCGATCGTGATCGCCTTCGGGGCGCGCAGCCTCAGCGTCGCAAGCGACTGGACGCCGGGCGAGCCGGTCTGGCGCGGCACGCTCGACGGTGTCGCTGTCGCGGCGCAGGTGCGCTCGATCCTGAACGGCTTTTCGCTCGGCCATGCCGGTGCCTATGCGAACGCCCATGTCCACACCCCGCGCGAGGCCGAGCTTGCCGCACTGATGCCCGAGAAGGTCGCGGCCGACACCGGCAAGTTCCTGCTCTGTCCGATGCCCGGCGTGGTCAAGGCGATCTCGGTTTCGGTCGGGCAGGAGGTCAAGGCCGGGGAGGCGCTCTGCATGGTCGAGGCCATGAAGATGGAAAACGTGCTGCGCGCCGAGAAGGACGCCGCCATCGCCAAGATCCTGGCGAAGGAGGGCGATTCGCTCGCCGTCGACGCAGTCATCATGGAATTCGCCTGATCCCCTTTCACGCCTCGGATCAACATCAACTGCCGGTAACCGGAGAGGATGGTCGCATGACCCAAGAAGCTTCGTCCCACTATTCCGAGGCGACCGTCGCCCCAGCGAGCGCTAGCGTCCTGCGGGCGGTCGCGATCGCGTTCGCCGGCTCCTTGCTGTTGGCCCTGGCCTCGCGGATCGCTGTGCCGATGTTCCCCGTACCGATGACGCTCCAGACCTATGCCGTCCTCCTGTTGGGAGCGATGCTGGGATGGCGACGCGCTGGCTTGTCCGTGGCGTTCTATTTGGTCGAGGCCGCGATGGGTTTCCCGGTGTTGGCCAACGGTGCGTCCGGGGCGTTGCGCCTCATCGGCCCGACGGGAGGATACTTGCTCGCGTTCCCGGTCGCCGCAATGGCGGTGGGCTTGGCGATGTGCGGAAGCCTGCCCCAAAATCGGTTGCGGACCTTCGCCCTCATGATGGCGGGCCATGCTGCCATCCTCGCGGCTGGTTCGGCATGGCTCGCGACGACCCTCGGTTGGGAAACGGCGATCGCGGTTGGCGTGACGCCGTTCCTGCTGGGCTCGGTCGTCAAGAGCGCGCTGGTGGTGGTGACCGTCGAGGCCCTCGGAGGCGCCCGTCGGCACCTGTCCGCGTAGTCCGGCTTCGACCGGGTCAAAGGAGCTGACAATGTCAGGAATGGGTTTTGCGGAAGCCTTTCCCATCCCCGCGTGGGGCGAGTGGCGCAGCGCCGTCAAGAAGGTCCTCAAAGACTCGACCTTTGAGGATGCTTTGGTTGGTCGAAGCGCCGATGGCTTCGCAATCCAGCCGCTTTACGCGAGGGCCAACGGCCCGATCGTGGCGGGCAAACGGGCGGCTTCTCCCTGGCACGTCACCGTGCGGGTCGACCATCCCGAAGTCGCTTCCGCAGCCGCATCTGCCGTCGCGGAGCTTGAGAACGGCGCCGACTCCCTTGCGCTGGTGATGCGAGGCAACCGCTTCGCACGCGGTCACGGACTGTGGGCTCGTTCCGCCGACGAGCTCGATGCGACCCTGGAGAAGATCGATCTGCCATTGATCCATATCTGGATTGAACCCGGCGCGAGCGTAGCCGACGCCGACCTGATCGCGGCATTGGTTGAGCGACGCGGACATGCCCCGGAAGCCATCGATGTTGATTTTGGAGTCGACCCGATCGGTGAGGCGGGATCGACCGGCCACGCGCCCGCGGATATGAACGCACTCGGCGAACGGCTCCATGGTACTTTCGATCGCCTGCGGGGCAGGGGTTTCAAGGGACCCATCTTGCGCGCCGACGGCCGCAGCTATCACGAGGCTGGTGCCAGCCAGGGCCAGGAATTGGCGTGCGTACTGGCCACCCTGGTCGACTATCTGCGCGCATTGGATGCGTGCGGCGTTGCGCCGTCGGAGGGCGCGGCCGCGATGAGTGTGGCCCTGGTCGCGGACTCGGACCAGCTGTTGACGATCGCCAAGTTCAGGGCGCTAAGGCGTCTGTGGGACCGCGCTCAGCGAGGGTGTGGAATCGATCCGCTTCCGATTGCGCTGCATGCCGAAACCTCCTGGCGGATGCTGACCCGGCGCGACCCCTGGGTGAACATCCTGCGGGGAACGATCGCCGGGTTCTCGGCGGGGGTGGGCGGGGCCGACAGCGTCAGCGTTTTGCCTTTCGATATCGCGATCGGATTGTCGGACACGCTTGCGCGAAGGGTTGCACGCAACACCCAACTCGTCCTGCAGCACGAAGCGCATCTCTGGCGCGTCGTCGACCCGGCTGCCGGCTCGGGGGGCATCGAGGCAATGACCGACGAACTCTGTCGGGGGGCCTGGTCCGTGTTCCAACGGATCGAACGGGATGGCGGAATGCTGCGGAGCCTGCTCGACGGCAAGATCGCCGTGCTGCTCGAGCCTGCCCGAGACGCGCTCCTGTCTTCCATAGCGACGCGCCGTCAACCCATCACCGGCACGAGCGCCTTTCCCAATCTCGGCGAGGCCCGGCTGCAGCGCGCGGCCGGGCGAGCGGGCCCGGCGCCGACGATGGAGGACCAAGGGCGAGTGGGCCTGGTGCCGATCCTTCCGGGGCTCCGGCTCTCGGAGTGCTTCGAGTCGATGCGGGATCGCTCGGAGGCCGCCGGAGAAGGTGGAACTCCTCGCGTCTTCATAGCGGAGCTTGGCGACAACAAGATCGCGCCCGTCCGCACCGCATTCGCACGCAATCTGTTCGCGATTGGCGGGATCGCATCGACTGTGGAACGCGACCTCGACCCGAGTGGGGACGACATAGCGAGCGACGTCGCGGCGCGCTGGCAGGCGAGCGGCGCCAGTCTCTTTTGCCTTTGCGCCAGCGCCGACGTCGCGAACTCGATGCCCCACGATGCGACCCATCCTACCGATACGGTGGCCGAGGCGATCGGACGAAGCGTGCGGCAGGCCGGCGCCGAGATGCTCTTTTATGGGGACGACCCGGGGGGCGCGGCCGAGGCGCTTCGGGCTTCGGGCTTCTCGCACTTTCTGGTGGAGGGCTGCGACGTCATCGCCGTTCTCGATGCGAGCCTGACCGCTCACTGCTCGTGGAGTGGCCTGTCATGACGACGATCCCTGACTTTTCGCATTTGGAATTTTGTGACGGCTCCTCAGCCGCCATCGTTGCCAGGCCGGTCAGCGAGGACTGGCTGACGCCGGAAGGCATTCCGGTGAAGCCGCTCTATACGGCGGAGGATCGCGAGGGCCTGCCTTTCGTCGATACGCTGCCGGGCATCGCGCCTTACCTGCGCGGCCCCTATCCGACGATGTATGTCAACCAGCCCTGGACGATCCGGCAATATGCCGGCTTCTCCACGGCCGAGGATTCCAACGCCTTCTACCGGCGCAATCTGGCCGCCGGGCAGAAGGGCCTTTCGGTCGCCTTCGATCTCGCGACCCATCGCGGCTATGACAGCGACCATCCGCGCGTCGGCGGCGATGTCGGCATGGCCGGCGTCGCGATCGATTCGATCTACGACATGCGCACACTGTTCTCCGGCATCCCGCTCGACCAGATGAGCGTGTCGATGACGATGAACGGCGCAGTCCTGCCGGTGCTGGCGCTCTATATCGTCGCGGCCGAGGAACAGGGCGTTCCCGCAGCCAAGCTCTCGGGGACCATCCAGAACGACATCCTCAAGGAGTTCATGGTCCGCAACACCTATATCTACCCGCCCGCCCCCTCGATGCGGATCATCGGCGACATCTTCTCCTACACGTCGCAGAACATGCCGAAATTCAACTCGATTTCGATTTCCGGCTACCACATGCAGGAAGCGGGAGCGACGCAGGATCTCGAACTCGGCTACACGCTCGCCGACGGCGTCGAATATATCCGCGCCGGCCAGCGTGCGGGTTTGGGGGTCGATGCCTTTGCGCCGCGGCTGTCGTTCTTCTGGGCCATCGGCATGAACTTCTTCATGGAAGTCGCCAAGCTCAGGGCGGGTCGCCTGATCTGGGCCAAACTGGTCAAGGATTTCGGCGCCACCAACGAGAAGTCGTTCCCGCTGCGCACGCATTGCCAGACCTCAGGCTGGTCGCTGACGGCGCAGGACGTGTTCAACAACGTGCCGCGCACCATGATCGAGGCGATGGCGGCGACGCAGGGGCACACCCAGTCGCTGCACACCAATGCGCTCGACGAGGCATTGGCACTGCCGACGGACTTCTCCGCGCGCATCGCCCGCAACACCCAGATCCTGCTGCAGCAGGAGAGCGGCACCAGCCGGATCATCGATCCCTGGGGCGGCTCCTATTATGTCGAACGCCTCACCGCGGAACTCGCCAAGAAGGCTTGGGCGCATATCCAGGAGGTCGAGGCTCTCGGCGGCATGGCCAAGGCGATCGAGGCCGGCATCCCGAAGCTGCGCATCGAGGAGGCTGCCGCCAAGACGCAGGCCCGCATCGATGGCGGCCAGCAGGCGATCATCGGCGTCAACATGTTCAAGCCCGAGAACGAAGCCTCTATCGACGTGCTCAAGGTCGACAACGCCTCCGTCCGGACGCAACAGCTCGAAAAGCTGCGCAGGCTCAAGGCCGAACGCAACGAGGCCGATGTGCAGGCGGCGCTGACCGCGCTGACCAACGGCGCGCGCGGCGACGCCAACCTGCTCGACCTCGCGGTCAAGGCGGCGCGCGCAAAGGCTACCGTCGGCGAGATCTCGCTGGCGATGGAGCAGGTGTTCGGGCGCCACCGGGCCGAGATCAAGTCGATCTCGGGCGTCTACAAGCGGGAGGTCGGCACCATGAACCCAGCCGTCATGCGGGTGCAAATGATGACCGAGGCCTTCGAGGAAGCCGACGGACGCCGCCCGCGCATCCTCGTCGCCAAGATGGGCCAGGACGGGCATGATCGCGGCCAGAAGGTGATCGCCTCGGCTTTCGCCGATCTCGGCTTCGACGTCGATATCGGGCCGCTTTTTGCGACCCCCGACGAGGCGACGCGACAGGCCGTCGAGAACGACGTCCATATCATCGGCGTGTCGTCGCTGGCGGCAGGCCACCTGACACTGGTGCCGGAACTCAAGGCTGCGCTCGCGCAGGCCGGCCGGCCCGACATCATGATCGTCGTCGGCGGCGTGATCCCGTCGCAGGATTTCGAGGCGCTCTTTGAGGCCGGCGCGAGCGCGATCTTCCCGCCGGGCACGGTGATCGCCGACGCGGCCGAGAAGCTGCTGCAGGAACTCAACCTGCGGCTGGGCTTCCACCAACGTAAAGCGGATCATTACACCGCAAGGATCGATGGGCTCTGATTTTGCCTGCAAGAGCGCGTGGCTTCGAGCGCAATTCCAATCAGCGTTTCTCCAGCCGCATTAAATGCGATGATCGCCGCCCGAGATTGAAATTTTACGCTCAGCCTTCCGGATTCGAGCGCGCGTGACATGCTGCGCCCATTAGAGCGCCATAATTTGCCAGATAGTCGTACAAACCTGGCCGTTGCACATCTAGGGGCTACGGCTCCCACGCACCCCATATGGAATGAAAGTGATGCGGCTTGGGCGCGGCCAGACGGAAAGGCTGGCCGCGCAATATCAGCACACGTCAGCCGGCGATCGCGATCACCGCAACCTCCACCTTGATCTTGGCATCCGCGAGACGACTCTCTACGCATGCGCGAGCCGGACCTGGCTCCGGCGCCCATGCGTCCCACACCGTGTTGAATGCATCGCGATCAGAGATGTCCGGCAGCCAGATTGTGGCTGACAAAATCTTTGACTTGTCGGACCCTGCTTCCTTCAGAATTGCATCGATCTTAGAGATGACTTCCCGGCTTTGAGCTTCAATGCCGACGTCGAGATTGTCGGGCACTTGCCCGGACAGATACACGATGCCGCCGTGAACAGTGGCGCCGCTAAGGCGCTTGGCAGGTCGAATGTGTTTCATCTTCTTTTGCTCCTCTAATCAAACTGGATTTAGATTACTTCGACGTTTTCCAGTCCTTGGTTCTATCGTGCTAAAGCTTCGTCAAGAAAATCTAGCCTATCCTGCCCCCAGAACGGCTCCCCCTTGAAAATATAGAATGGCGATCCGAATACGCCGTCCTGAGGTGCGTCATCCGTGTAACGCTGGTATTCTGCGAGGACCTCCGAACTTGCAGCACTGTCAAACAACTGCTCGACCTCGGGGACATGCCGGGCAGCGATTTCGCGCAACGTGTTCGGATCGGAGATGTCACGCTCCTCTACCCACGCAGCCTTCATGACGTCGAAGGTAAACTCGCTCACCGGGAACCCACCCAGCTTGGCAGCGATAAGCAGCCGCGAGGAAAGTTCGTGGGCGACAGGGGAGAACTTGGGCTCGATGTTGATTGGATCGTTAAGGCGCACCTTCCAGCGCCTCAGCTCGGCAAACCTGTAGTCTTGTCGCTGTTGGGCTCTTTGGCCCAACAAAATACCACCTGTCTTTGCGTAGATCGCCGGCAGGTCCACAGGACGGTAATCGATGGTCGCGCCGTGCCGGTTTGCGATTTCGACCAAGCGACGGTGCCCGAGATAGGCCCAGTCCGATATGGTCCAAAAATAGTATCGGATCGATTTCACGCCAACCATTCACATGTGTCCTATATTGAGAGACTGCCGATCTGCACACACAACTGATCCGTCGTGATGGTTCTTATGATGATAGAATTCATCTAATCGGAGGAGCGTATTGCAAGCCGCCTTTGGTCCAAAGGGCGTTGGCTACACGCTCAATTTTTATCGGCGAGTCTTTTCCCAAATTTTTGTCGTAGATGTCTTCGTAATTACCAACATGCCGTATGATGCGATCGGCCCAATCCTTGCTCAGGCCCAATCCCTCCCCCAAATTTCCTTCAGTTCCCAGAAGGCGGCGAATCTCAGGGTTCTCCGATTTACGCATGTCCACTACGTTTGACTTGGAGACGCCGAGCTCCTCCGCATTGAGCATGGCGAAATGGGTCCACTTAACAATATTGAGCCATTGGTCGTCTCCCTGCCGAACAGCAGGACCAAGTGGCTCCTTGGAAATTAGTTCCGGCAGAATGATGTGTTCTTCCGGCTTTTGGAATTGTGAGCGCCGAGCATAATTATCAGACGAATCAGCGACGAGTACGTCACAGCGCCCAACCTCGTACGCTTTGACGGTTTCTTCGGCAGTGACAAACACGACCGGCTCATACTTCAATTTATGCGCACGAAAATAGTCTGCGACGTTCAGCTCAGTTGTTGTACCCGTCGTTACACAAACGGAAGCGCCGGCAAGCTCAGAAGCGTTTTTAATATTTTGAGATTTTCGGACAAGGAAGCTTGCGCCATCATAGAAATTTATCGCAGCGAAATTCATTCCCAATGATGCTTCGCGCTGCATTGACCAGGTTGTATTTCGAGAAAGAATATCAACGGCGCCGGATTGCAGTGCTGTAAAACGATCTTTTGCGGACAGGGGTGTGAACTGCACCTTGTTAGGGTCGTCAAAAATCGCGGCTGACAATCCCTTACAAAGATCTACATCGATGCCGGACCATTTTCCCGTGTTATCCGGAATCGAAAAGCCGCCTATGCCTTGCGATACGCCGCAGACGACGACGCCTCGGGCCTTGATGCGATCCATGGTGGGCCCGGCATATGCTGTGCTCGCTGCTCCCAGGATAAGTGCGGATCCAACCAGCGCTAAGGCTCTCCGACGGTGAGACAGGGTTGTCATTGATCGCTCCCTCGTTAGGCAACGAGTTGCTCTCGTTGTCCATGCGATTTTATACGAGCCCAATGTACGCATCAATACCGCCGCTATGTTGCAAATCTTGCAATTAAACGCCGATATTTGCATAAAACAACTTGTTGCCTATTTTTGATAACTCCGATACCGGGAAGTGCTATGTTCGAGAGATTCAAGTCCCCTCGTCCTTGACGTACCGTACGGTCACGATCGTCAGCCCGATTGAAAGAACCGGTGCCAATGCGGCGATTGCCAGCGCAAGCTGAATGTTGATCGTTGCCGCCGCGAACATTCCCGGCAGCGCTTCGATGAGATAATTCAGCTCGAACATCGTCTTCGCTTCGAAACTCAGATGGCGCCGGGAGGCAGATATCAGCCGTCGGGCAGATCCATCTTCATTCCGAACCATTTCTCATGTGAGGCCGAGGCGGCCGTCGTCACGCATGGCCCTGATCACCTTGCTGATGAAGTCGCGCAGGTCCGTATCCTCCGCTCTCGTGACCCAACCGGAATAGGTGAGGGGGTTGTCGGTGGGGACGGGCCCGCCTTTCCGTTTGACGGCGTACCGGCACCCAACAGGGCAACGTCATCCGGCCTCAGGTCATCGTCTCAAGGCGGTCGCGGGAGAAGGCGACGGCGAAGGCCGCGGACCCGTTGAGGACGCTGGGTCTTCCAGGAAAGGCAGAGGGGTTCCCGTATGCCTTGTCGGGGGGCACCGTCAGCGAGTCGCGATCGCACGGGGGCAGGCCATGGATCCAGCGCTGATGTTGTTCGACGAGCCGACGTCGGCGCTGGACCCCGAGCACGTCGGCGAGGCCGTGACGTTGCTACGCGATCTGGCGACGGCGGGGACGACGATGCTCGTCGTGACGCATGAGATGGGTTTCGCCTCCAAGGTCAGCGATCGGATCGTGGCGATGACTGCGGGAAAGGTCGTCTTCGACGCGAGGAGGGAGGATGCGCTGAACGGCTCGGACAATCGTTTGTTGAACTCGTACTTCGAAGAGCGAACCTACTGAGCACACGTCATCCCTATTTTACGTGTCTTCCCCTCAGTCGTTCGGAAGACGCAGCCTGATCAGCTCGACGACATCTTCATCGTGATCATGCCGGATACGATGAGCATCGCGGCAACGGCCCTCATCGGCGTCAGGGCCTCGCCGAGAACTGCAACGCCTACAACGAAGGCGCCGACCGCTCCAATGCCGGTCCAAACGGTGTAGGCCGTCCCGAGCGGAAGCGAGCGCATCGCCAAGGACAAAAGCGCGAAGCTGCCGATCATTGCTACGATGGTCACGGTCGTTGGGCCCGGTCGGGTGAAGCCCTCGGACTGCTTCATCGCCAATGCCCAGACGACTTCGAGAATTCCGGCGACGATGAGGAATAGCCAGGACATTGCGGCTCTCTAACGGCTTTAGTGTCCAAGCCTCGTTGCCGGAGCTCGGTACGTGGTCGCTCGCGCGATCGCGGGACACCGGGGCTTCATGAATGCGTCGATCCCCTCCCGTGTACCGGGGGGCTGGATCGACGCTGATTCACCGGCGATTGGAAATTTGGCCTAGAGCCTGGTCTAGGTCGGAGATCAGGTCGAGCGCATTCTCTAGACCGATGGACATTCGCAGCAATCCTTCGGGGGCCTTTGTCTGTGGACCCTCTACTGAAGCGCGATGCTCGATGAGGCTATGCGTGCCACCCAGGCTGGTCGCGCGGGCGATCAAACGGAGCGCCCCAGCCACGGCCATGGCCTCCTTGCGCGCCCCGGCGACCTCGAACGAAAGCATGCCACCAAAGGACTTCATCTGCTTCGAGGCGACGGCGAACCCCGGATGCGTCGGCAATCCGGGATAGTGAACGACGGACACCGCAGGATGCTGGGACAGGAAGCGGGCGACCTCCATCGCATTGCCGCAATGGACCTGCATTCGCGGCGCGAGGGACTGGATGCCCCGCAGCGCCAGCCAGCAGTCGAGGGGCGAAGGCACGGAACCCTTGTGCTTTTGTATTGCCCGGAGGGCGAGGTTCTGCGGGCCTGACTCGCGCGAAACGACGGCGCCGATCATGACGTCGCTGTGTCCGCCGATGTACTTGGTGAGCGAATGGACGACCAGGTCGGCACCGAACTCGAACGGCCTAGTGAGCAACGGCGTCGCCCACGTGTTGTCGACGGCGGAAACGGCTCCGCCCTCCCGCGCGAGCTGCGCGATGGCCGCTATGTCGACGATCTTCACGAGCGGGTTCGAAGGCGTCTCGATCCACACCAACCCCGTCGGTTTCGCGCATGCCGCCCGAACGGCTTGGAGATCCGTCATGTCGACGACCTCCCACTCGAACCGCCTACCGACATCCGTTTCATTCAAAAGGGAGCGTACCCCGAAGTAAATGTCGTCCGGGAGGACCAAGCGTTTTGGTAGGTCGTCGGGGAGGCTCTCGATCACCGCGGTGATGGCGGCCATGCCCGAGGCGAACGTGATCGCCTCGGCACCGCCCTCCAGGGCAGCAAGGCAGGTTTCTAGGTTGCGACGATTGGGGTTGTCGTCCCGGCTGTATTCGTATCCGCTCGGAAACGTCCCGTCGGCGGATCGTTCGAAAGTGGTCGAGAGGTAGATCGGCGCAGCGATCGCGCCTGTGACGGGATCGCTTTTCTGGCCGGCGTGTACGGCGAGTGTCTCCGGATGCATTGGACGTCCTCGTTTGTGAGAATCTTCTATGAAGGTCGGCGTAGGCTGCAGGCGAAGGAGATTTCGCTGGCCCGACAGGACCGCCGAAGTTTGGCGTCTCATCGAGCCTGGCGTTGACCCGTGGGCGAGTCTTGATCGAGAAATAGCTGCGTAGCCCTCATCTCCGGATTCAATCGGCGCAGTCCGTCGATCAAATTGGCGCCCGCTTCGAGCAGTGATTGGATGGGCATCGGGTCCAGCCGCTCGAGCACGAACCACATCGCCGTGGTGGTTTCGGTGATCCTGGTCCGAGTGCCTTGGCGCCAGTTCCAGCGGCGGCAGGTGACTCCCCGCGCATCCCGCCAGATCACCTCGCCATGATCGACGGCCTCGATCTTCGCCACGCCCTCGGCGACCGTGTCGAATGGCTCCCCGCCGGATGCCTGGAGAAGTGTCGGTGCGCCATCGTAAACGGTCGCATCCTCGCCACCGATCGGAAGCGCATACCGGACGCTCAGGGCGTTGTAGAGATCCACGACGGCATTTACGGCGGGCAGCGCGCGATCGCGTTCGGCTCGTTTACGCAACGCCTCCGCCGAGCACGGGGTACGTTGCGGTTTGGCTCCGAACGAGCGATAGGCGTCGCGCCATGAATTCAAATGGGCTTCCGCCCATGGAGCTGAATCGAGCTCGCTGCAGGCGGCGCGGAGAAGGCCCATGCTGCACTCGTCGCTCGATCCGTTCCGCACGAACTCTGCATGGATGCTGAGGGCCGCATAATCCGGGCGCAGTGCGAAAATTTCGGGTCTGATCAAAGGTTCGACGGCCATTTCGGTCTCTTAGTCCTCTGTTGACGCCGAAGGGTACCGACGGCAAAATGCACTAATGACCGAAATAGTCAATATAATGACCGATGGCTCGACTGATCCCGATCCGACGCGTGCGGTGCATGCGGCGATCGCCGGCCGCATCGCCCTGCTGAGAAAGGCGCGTCGGCTCTCCTTCGATCAACTCGCCGCCCGTTGCGGCGTCAGCAAGGGAATGCTGGTTCAAATCGAGCAGGGGAAGGCCAACCCCAGCATAGGAACGCTGTGTAGGCTTGCCTCAGGACTCGGTGTCTCGGTGGCGGAACTCGTCGAGGTTGCGGAGGCGGGGCAGCGTCCCATCAGGATCATCGCTCCGGGCGAGGGACCGATATTGTGGCAGGGTCCCTTCGGCGGTACGGCTCGCCTGCTGATCGGGTCGGACGGTCCGGAGATGTTTGAACAGTGGATGTGGGAGCTGCATCCCGGAGAGCGTTTCGAAGCGCAGGTCCATCCCGCGGGAACACAGGAGTTGGTATCCGTTCTCGAGGGGAGCCTCGTCCTGGAACTGGGAGGATCAAGTCACGTGATAGAACAGGGGGCTCGGCGCATGCCCGAACCGACTGCGAGCATGCGTATGCCTGTGCCGGGGAATGTTCGACCCGTTTCGTCATGGCGGTGTTGGAGCCATCAAATGAATAGGCTCGTGAAGTCGATGGAGAAATACTCTTCGCCGCGACGACGGCGGCAGCTACGCAAAGTAGCTTTGGTCGGTGTTCATTCCCCCGCGCGCATTGTGTAAGGGTCGCCAAAATCAAAAGCCTATAGTATAGGCCTCGTGCGCTCAACATTTGAGCATAACGCAGTTTTCTTCTCCGCCAAACTGCCGCCGGGTCAGCATGTCAGTTTTTGAGGCCTATTTGGCCGATTTGAGTGCGTGACATCTCTTGCTTCGATGCTGCCATCCTTTTTCTATTGCTGCGGACGAGGCGCGGCGCGCGACAGCTATGGATAGCGACATGACCATGTTGAAGGCGACGATACTTACGGGGTTTCTTGGGGCCGGTAAGACGACCTTGTTGAACAACCTGCTCCTGTCGTCTGACAACGAGCGGGTCGCGGTGATCATCAATGAATATGGTGAAGTCGGGATCGACGCCAAACTTGTCGTGGAAACCCAGGACGACGTGATCGAACTGAACAACGGCTGCGTCTGCTGCACCGTCCGGGCCGATCTCATCACCACGATCCATGAATTGCTGGCGTCGGAACGCCCATTTGATCGCATCATCATCGAAACTTCGGGCCTCGCGGATCCCGCCCCGGTCATCCAATCGTTCATGCTGGACGAGATACTGGGCTCAAGGGTCCAGTTGGACGCGATCGTCACGGTGGTGGATGCTCGCCATGTCGCGCAGCACCTTTCGGTCGAGGAGGCGAAAGAGCAGATCAGCTTCGCCGACGTGCTCCTTCTCAACAAGATCGACCTGGCCCCCGACGGGCTCGACGGTGTCGAAACTCGCCTCCGATCCCTCAATCCGCTGGCGAAGATCATTCGCACCAATTCCTGCCTCGTCGATCGCGACCAACTCCTCGATATCGGTGCCTTCGATCTGAAGAACATATTGTCGATCGATCCGGACATCCTCGGGGATCATGACCACGAACACGATTCCAGCATCGGGTGTCTGGCCATCCGGGAGCCTGCTCCGCTCGATCCTTCCCGGCTCAACGGGTGGTTGAACGGTCTGGTGCAGTCGAGCGGCAAGGATCTGTTCCGAATGAAGGGCGTCCTTCATTTCGCGGACGAGCCTCGGCGGTACGTGTTCCATGGCGTCCACATGGTGCTGGAGGGTCGACCCGGGCGCCCGTGGTCGTCGGACGAGGAGCGCCTCAATGAAATCGTCTTCATCGGGCGCGATCTGGACGGGCAAGCAATTCGTGCGGGTTTCGACGCGTGTCTGGCAAGAACGGCGGCGTTGGCCTGATGCGCCAGCTGCCCGATCTGAGCGATTGCCCGCCGCAGCCGTCCCACAATCATGCGGCCGATCGCGATTTGTCGAATGGAGGGAGGCCGATTTGAAACTCCAGCACTATCTCGGTGGTCTCGAAGGCTTGGGCGAGGTGAGCACCGAAGTCAGGGTTTTCGTCGAGCCGTGGGAAACGCGCATATTCGGCATTCACACCGCAATGATGGCGCTTTCTCCGCAGCTCCCGCTGCCATCGACTGCGTCGACCTTCCACACTGTGTGGACCTGGGCCGACCTGCGTAAAGGGGCGGAAGCTCTCAATCCTTTCGACTATTTCAGATACCGCTACTACGAAAAATGGCTCGGCGGAATTTCCGCGTATTTCATCGCCAACGGTTACGTCACCGCCGAGGAACTCGATGCGGAGACCGAAGAATACTATCGGAATCCCGACCGATCTCTGCCGAGGGGCGGCGGTGCCGATATCGACGAACGGATCGGGCGGTACCTCGTCGAGGGGGATAGTCCGCGACGAGACGAGCAGATCAAGCCTCGCTTTGCGAAAGGAGACCACGTCTTGGTTCGCGATGTCGCCTCCGTCGAACATACCCGGCTGCCTGGCTATCTACGCGGGCACCTTGGAGTGATCGAGGCCGTCTACGAGGGCGCCTATGCCTACCTGTGCGACACCGGCCCCGACGGCATCGGCCCGCCGATGCACGTCTACTGCGTGCGCTTCGACCCCTCGGACATCTGGCCGGGCAATGCCGAGGCGAATTTCGCGATCTATGCCGATCTTTTCGATAGCTATCTGAAGCCGCCCGCCGTCACGGCCCGGGCCGCTTGACCAGTCACCAAACGAGGGATCGCATCCATGGCGGACCAATTCGACCATCGCCCGGACCGTGAAGCCTACAGCGCGGCACGAGTGCGGGCTTTAGAGGCCCTGTTGATCAAGAAGGGGATCATCACCGACCGAACCGTGGACATCGTACTCGATACATTCGAGACGAGGATGGGCCCATTCAACGGAGCTAAGATCGTAGCGAAGGCTTGGGTGGATGCCGCCTTCAAGGAGCGCCTGGTCAGGGACACCGCCGGGGCCATCGCCGAACTCTCGCTCCCCGAAGGCATGACGGGCGCAGAAGGCGAGCACATGCGGGCGGTCGCGAACTCGCCCGGCGTACATAACCTCGTCATCTGCACTTTGTGCTCGTGCTTTCCCTGGCCGGTCCTGGGCCTGCCGCCCTACTGGTACAAGGATCCCACATTCCGCAGCAGGGCTGCCCGGGAACCACGGGCCGTACTGCGCGAGTTTGGCCTCGACATAGCGGAGGAAACCGAGGTCAAGGTTTGGGATTCGAGCGCCCAAATCCGCTGGTTCGTCGTTCCCGAAAGGCCTCCGGGAACGGAGGGCCTCGGCGAGGCGGAGCTCGTGGGCCTCGTAACGCCCGAAGCGATGATGGGCGTTGCAGTCGCCAAGGCCGCTTGAGGCACGTCATGCTCACGCGCTTCGAGCACTTCGCGGTTACCGAGCTGATGGGCAAGCCAGAGACACCGCCGCGCGAGAACGGGACGCTCTGCTTCAGTCACGAGTGGGAGCGGACGGCCTTCGGCATCGCCCTTGCGCTCGCTCGGCAAGGACATTTCGAATGGGACGACTTTCGCGCTTCGTTGATCAACGAGATCGGAGCATGGGAGGCGGCTCACCCCGACGATCGATCTTCGTGGAACTATTATGAGTTATGGCTAGCCGCATTGGAGAAATCGGTGGCCGCAGCCGGGCTTGCCGACGCGGCGCCCTCGACGACCGCGCTCTTTGAAGCGTAGTCCGTCGCCCCTCGGGCGGCGGGCGCCTCCAAGGTATGAAGTCGGGTCCGGCGGAAAGCGTCCTGCGCGGCGGCGCGAAGTTTGCGCTGACAAACTTATTCTACGGTGCAGGATCCGTGATAGTTATGCTTCGCCGGGGATATGGGAAATGCGCATCGCCATTCTAGCCCCGCCGGGTGTGCAGTCGCTCGACGTCGTGGGGCCAGCCGAGGTCTTCTGGGAGGCCAGCCGCCGCCTAAACGACTTGTCGGCCTACGACATCCAGATCATTTCGACGGGCGCGCCAGCCATCGGCGGGACGGGGGGCTCCGCTTCATCGCCGACAGGACGATCTACGACGCGGACGAGCCGATCGACACTCTCCTTGTGGCTGGCGATCCTTCACTGCAGACGGGAGACCCTGTTGCAACCGAGTGGCTTCGACGCCGCGTGCCGGACGTTCGCAGATTCGGCTCTATCTGCACGGGCGTATTTTTGTTGGCGGAAGCGGGACTGCTACACGGCAAGCGGGTCACGACCCATTGGGAATGCGCTGAACGCTTCGCGCTTCGGTTCCCGAACATCGCCCTCGACGCCGACGCCATCTACTTGCGGGACGGGCCATTGGTCACCGCGGCCGGCGTCACCGCCGGAATCGACTTGGCCCTTTCGCTGGTCGAGGAAGATCACGGACGCGACATTGCCTTGGCCGTGGCACGTTACCTTGTGGTCTTCCTGAAGAGACCGGGCGGCCAGTCGCAATTCAGCACGCACCTATTCGGACAGATGGCCGAGACCACGATGGTCCAGAAGGCGCAGTCCTACATATTGCAAAACCTCGCCGGAGATCTCAGCGTCGACCATGTCGCAAGCCGCATTGGAATGAGCCCGCGGAACTTCGCCAGAATGTTCCGTCGGGAGTTGGGGATCACGCCGGCGGGGTTCGTGGCCTCGGCTCGGGTGGACGCTGCACGGCGCTTGCTCGAGGACACCGAGCAGCCCCTCAGACGCGTAGCGCTCAACTGCGGGTTTTCAAACATGAACACCATGCGTCGCATATTCTGCAAGACAGCAGGCGTGACCCCTGCAGCGTATCGCAGTCGATTTCATCGATCGGGCGAACCGAAACTGAAGTGACACCCTAGTGCGCGAGCTGGAACCGATCGGGAGGAGGTCGCCTGTAGCGGCTGGTCACCGCTATCCGATGTCACAGGCTTTCATCATTCGATAAAGGTGGGCTCGACTTATTCCGAGCAAAGTCGCCGCTCGACGCTTGTTTCCTTGAGCCTGTTCCAACGCGCCGCGGATTTCCGTGGCGGCAAGAGATCGCGTCCGCTGCTTGAGCGAAGCGCTAGGGTTGGAAGTCACCGGGGTCGGCGAGGTTATGGAGGCCGTCGGTTGCAGTCGGCCGGTGACGACCAACCGGGTCAGCGCATTCTCCAGCTCACGCACGTTGCCTGGCCATGGGTGATCGCGCAGCACACGGTAATCATCCTTGGTCAAACGAGCGGCAGGCTTGGACAGCCGGGCTGCGATACGTTGCAACATGTTCTCCGCAAGGAAAGCGATATCGGCGCGATCTCGCAGGGCGGGCACGGAAACCGGCAGGACGTTGAGCCTGTGAAAGAGATCCTCCCTGAATCGCCCCGCTGCCACCAAGTCTGCGAGCGGTCGATTGGTTGCGCAAACCACGCGCACATCGATCGTGATGGGAATGGTGCCTCCGACCCTCACGATCTCGCTCGTTTGGATCACTCGCAGGAGGCTGCCCTGAAGCGAAATCGGCATGTCGCCGATCTCGTCCAAGAAAAGCACGCCACCGCTGGCAAGCTCGAACTTGCCCGGCTTACCCCGATCGCGAGCGCCTGTGAAGGCTCCGCCTTCATAGCCGAAAAGCTCGGCTTCGATCAGCTCGCTCGGGATGGACGCGCAATTCACCCATACGAAAGGTTCTGCCGCACGGCCTGACAATCCGTGAATGGCATGCGCCGCCAGCTCCTTGCCGACGCCTGTCTCGCCCGAGATCAGCACCGGCAGGTCGTATTCGGCGACCAGACCCAAGGTGGCGCGGTAAGCGTCCATCAGCTCACCCTCTCCGATGACGTCGTGAACGTTGAACTTGGAGAGCCAGTGCCGGCTGGCGCGCGGCAGCGCGAGCTGATCTTTCGAGATGCGGCTGTAGGTCTTTTTCAGCGCGTCGTAGTCCGAGAACAGGGCTAGGCCAACCGCCCCGATGATCTCGCCGTCGCGCTGGACCGGAACCTGCTTCGTCACCAACTTGTGGCCGCGAACTTCAAGCGGATAGCCGATGTGCGTACCCACTCCTCGGGCCACAAGGTGAAGCTTGGTCTGCGGCCCGACCACATCGGTGATATGGCGCCCCACGAAGTCATCGGCCTCGCCTCCCAGAAGCCGGCAGTAGGGTTCGTTGATCAGGACGATCGTTCCCGTAGTGTCGACCGCGACGAGGCAGTCGGAAACGTGATCCAGGACGAGTCTGAGAAAGGCTGCTTCCTCGGTGGATCCGACAAACCATTCCGGAAGTGCCATGGAAACGCCTGGGTTGGCCGGGCCGCAAGGCTGACGGCAGCGACGAGTGTCTCTTATTGGAGACTATAGTTGTCTCTCATTGGTGGCGCAACGTGTCACCGAAACCTGGCTCCAGCCTACGAAATTCGAAAACACGTATAGATAACAGGGCGTTGACATGTTTTGGTCGCTCATCCTCAAGCTGGCCCGCGCCTTGCGAATATAGCCGGATAACAGCAGGGGAGACACCAATGCCTAGTGAAACTATGAGTATCGGAGACACAGTCGTGAAGGTGTCCGGGCGCGGAGACCCGCTGGTCTTCGTTCACGGCTTCACGACGACCGCGGAGTTCTGGCGCGAGCAGACCGAGGTGTTCTCGCGCCTCTATAAGGTAATTCGGATAAATTTGCCCGGACACGGCGTGTCGCCTCGCCCCGACGATCGCAAGTACACCATCGCCGCCTTCGCGGATGACGTGCTTGAGGTGTATCGCACACTGGGGATCGATTCGGCCGTTCTGATCGGTCTTTCCATGGGCGGGACGGTCGCCCAGAGCTTCGCGCTCGACTATCCCGAGCGCGTACGGGCGCTCGTGCTGGTGGGGGCCACCCCTCACGGCCTTGGCGAGGACGTCAACGTCGACAACGTGCTCCAGGCGATCGAGGACCTGGGAGTGGTCACCGCCAGCCAGAACGTCATCGAGCGATCCTTCGGCAAGGCCGCCAGCCCCGAGCTATTGAAGTTCGCCAAGGCGGAGGTTTCGCAGACGCCGGCATCGGTGGCGCGGCAGGCGATCGCCTCGTTGAACGCTTCGGACAGCCGTTCGAGGCTCGGCGATATCGGCGTGCCGACGCTGGTCGTCGTCGGGGAGGAGGACATCATCACCCCGCCCAGCGAGTCTCGCGTGCTCGCCGAAGGCATCCCGGGCAGCCGCCTTGAGGTCATGGCCGGGGCGGGGCATTTCCCGATGCTCGAGCAGCCTCAGGCCTTCAACCGACTGCTCGATGATTTCTTAAATCAGAGCACCCGCATCTCTCCCGCAGCGGCATTGGCCCGTTCGCGGCAAACAGTTTGAATGGGAGGCTTGCATGTCTGTTCAACAGTTCTCGCCCGCGGCCGCCGCGGTTTCTCAGCCAAGCGAACAGGATACCAAACGCACGGTCTTCGCCGCCGCCCTCGGGACAGTGTTCGAATGGTACGATTTCTTCATCTACGGTTCCCTTGCCGCCTTCTTCAGCACCCTATTCTTCCCGAAAGGCAATGAGACGGCGGCCCTGCTCGCGGCATTAGCCACTTTTGGTGCCGGCTTCGTCCTCCGTCCCTTCGGCGCGATTGTCTTCGGCCGGCTTGGTGACATGGTCGGGCGCAAGAAGACGTTCCTGGTCACCATGCTCGTCATGGGCATTGCCACCGCCGCGATCGGCCTCCTGCCGACCTACGAGACGATAGGCTGGGCAGCCCCCGCAATGCTCGTCGGACTGCGACTGCTCCAGGGGCTTGCCGTCGGCGGCGAATTCGGCGGCGCCGTGACCTATGTGGCGGAGCATTCCGACCCCAACCGGCGTGGCCTCACCACGAGCTGGATCCAGATCACCGCCACGCTTGGGCTGTTCCTGTCGCTCGTCGTGATCGTCTTGTGCCGGTCTTCGATGTCGGCGGAGGCGTTCGCAAGTTGGGGCTGGCGCGTGCCCTTCATAGGGTCGATCGCGCTGCTTCTCCTCTCCCTTTACATCCGCCTCAAGCTCCATGAATCCCCCGTGTTCAAGGAAATGAAGGCACAGGGAAAGGGTTCCAGAAATCCCATCGCCGAAACGTTCGGGGACCGCAGCAATCTTCGTCTCGTGCTCGTCGCGATCTTCGGCGTCGTCGCTGGCCAGGCGGTGGTTTGGTACACCGGGCATTTCTACAGCCTCTATTTCATGACCACGACGCTGAAGATGAGCCATGAGCAGGCGAACACCTACCTGCTGGTCGCGCTAGCCCTCGGAACTCCGTTCTTCTTGGTCTTCGGCTGGCTCTCCGACCGGATCGGACGCAAGTGGATCGTCGTCACGGGTTGCGTGTTGTCGGCGGTTCTGATCATGCCTCTGTTTCAAGCGCTTGCCACGTACGGGAACCCAGCCCTTACGGAGTTTCGTGCGCGGACATCGGTCGTCCTGAGTGGAAACAATTGCAGCGAGGATCAGTCGATCGTCGGGCAGCTCTTCAGGCCGCAAGCGACGACGGATTGTACGAAGGCCAAGGCGCTCCTCACGGCGAACGCGATACCCTATGTCGTGAATGCCGATGGGACTTCACTGCGCATTCGCATCGGAGACAAGGAGCTCACCCGGTTCGACGATGCGGCGATCCTCGGGGCGTTGACCGAGAAGGGCATGCCCTCGGCCAAGGCTCCCGTGCAACCCAACGCTCCCACGGTCGTCGCGACCTTGTTTGGATTGGTGTTCCTTGCGACGATGGTCTACGGGCCGTTGGGCGCCTTGCTGGTCGAGCTGTTCCCGGTGCGGATCAGATACAGCGGCGTTTCGGTTGCCCTGCAGCTGGGCAACGGCTGGATCGGCGGCTTTGCCCCGTTCGTCGCGACGGCGGTCGTCATCGCGACAGGCAATATCTTCGGCGGTCTTTGGTACACCGTGATCGTAGCGGCCATGACCGCAGTGATCGGTGCGCTCTTCCTGCCGGAGACACGCGGGCGCGACCTGAGCAAATAGGGATCGCATGTTAGCCAAGCCGCGGCGCCCTGCAAAAAGCGCCGCGGCACGTCCGAAATCGGTCTAGTCGATCCTATCGAAGTAGCCGGCGCGTACCGCCGCCCCGACGAGGTTTACGATCAATCGCCCAGCCGTGATGCTGGTGATCTGGTTCACGTCGGTCGAAGGCGTGATTTCGACGACGTCCATCCCTATGACGCGCCCTTTCCGAACGAGCCCACGCAGGAGCGAGCGGGCCTGCATGAACGTCATACCTCCGGCGCACGGCGCTGCGACGCCAGGCGCGACGCCAGGTTCGAACGCGTCGAGATCTATTGTGACGTAGTAGCGCCCGCCGTCGGGAATGCTCGCTAGTACGTGCTCGATGCCATTCTCGTGAAGATCGTAGGACGGAAAGAGGCGTGCCCCATAGGAACGCGCCGCCTCGAACTCCTCCGGACGCCCGCTGCCGGATGCATGTAGCCCGATTTGGAAAATCTGCTCGACATGGCTCATCTCGGACGCACGTCGGATGGGGCTGGAGAGGCCTTCCCGCACGCCGTTGATCTCCTGGCGCCAATCCAGGTGCTGGTCGATTTGGATCAGCGTGATCGGCCCCTGATCGTCCAACGCACGCAGCACGGGGATCGGGATGGAATGGTCCCCGCCGAGCACGATGGGCATGGCTCCGGCCGCGACTATCTTGCGGACCGCCGCTTCCGCACGGCTCAAATGGCCCATGGGATCGGTGGGATCCGCATAGACGTCGCCACAATCGACGGCCCGGATCGGCCGGTTGTCATACAGCGGTCCTCCGATATCGAAGTCGTACCGTTCAATGGAACGCAGTATCCTGTCGGTCGCCCGCCGCAGCGCCAACGGCCCGCGGCTCTGGTCGTTTGCGATCTCGCCGAAGGAATACGACTGGCCATAAGGTATGCCGAGATAGGCGATGTCCGCCGTTAGATCTTCGAGGCTATCGACCGGGGAAGAATATAGGAACGTCGTGTGCTCGGCTTTGGCTGGAACGGTGAGTTTCATGAGATTTTCCTGTGGCGTGAGGGTCGCGCGCACCTCGTCGAGGCTAGGTTCGATTGTCTTAGGACGCGCGGTGGGCGAGCTCTTAGTTGCCGCTATTGAAGCGTTGAGCGCGGTGGTGAATCCACTCACCGACCCGGCCATCCGTCGACCCTCGGAACTGCGGAAAGGAAATTTGATCGTATAGGGGCCTGCGATCGTGAAGGATCACCTGCGCATTGCCGATTTCGCCCAGTTTCCCATCTTGCATCACCGCGATCCTATCGGAGAGACGGGCAGCCACGGAGATGTCGTGCGAGATGAAGAGATACGCCACCCCCAGCTAATCGCGCAGGTCCGGCAGAAGACGGATGTTCGCGTCGTAGGTCCTTCGATCGAAGAAGCTTATGCCAGGAGCGACCACGTAAAGCGCCCGGCGACAACCAGCAAGAAGAGGCCGAAGGCGACCTCAAGCCTGCGCTTCGAGAGCCGGTGGGCCAGACGCGCGCCGATCGGAGCTGTCCGGACCGATGTCGGGACGAAGAGTAGGAAGCCGATCAGCGAGACAAAGCCAAGGGAGAGCGGAGGCAGCACCGCCATTTTAGGCCAGCCGGCATCGATGAAGCCGAGCGCGCCGGGGATCGAGATGAGCACGCCGAGCCCCGAGGAGGTCGCGATCGCCTGGTGAATCGGCCGGCCATGGAAGGTCATGAACAGACTGGATAGCTGGCCGCCGCCTATACTCATCAGGGCCGAGAGCACGCCGATCAATCCGCCATAGCCTACCATGATCGGCTTGGCGGCCAGCTCCGCGCCGAAATTCCAGCGGTCGGTGGCGAAGATCAGACGCAGCGCGCTCAGCGCTGCGACGACGACGAAGATGATCTTGAACAGGTCCGGCGGTGCGAAGCGCGCGACATAGCTGCCGGCGACAACGCCGAGCACGACCGTCACCGCCCAGATCTTAAGGATCGAGAGATCGACCAACCCCTTGGCCCGGTGCGTCATGAACGAGCGGATCGAGGTCGGGATGATGATGGCGAGCGGCGTGCCGACGCAAAGAGGCATGCGCACCTCCTCCGGCACGCCGGCGAGGCGGAAGATCTCGTAGAGAATCGGCACGATGACCGCGCCGCCGCCGACTCCGAAGACCCCAGCCAAAATGCCCGTGGCGCCCCCTGCCAGGACGAGGGCCACGGCAAGAAACGTCAGCTCGCCGGGTGAAATCGCAGAGGACATCAAATCCCGTCCAGGAGAGGCGCGTCCGAACCGAGGCCAAGGCAGAGCCGCTATAGTCGAATTGAAGGCATGTGAGCGGAAATGCAAGAATTGATATGCCTCAAATCCAGCCAAATCCACATCAAATCCAGACAAATCAGTAAAGTATAACTAATGGCCTGACAGATTAACTGTGTCTTAGCGCAGTTGTGAAAATGAAGACGGATATCTTCGTGAGGACAGTCTTATGTCTCTTTCCAAAAGCTTCGGGTCCCTGTCAATCGGCCGTTCCTTGGCGATGGTCGCGGCATTGGCAGTTCTCATCGCTGTCGGCGGAGTAAGCTACACGCTGACCGCCGCTTACAACGAGATGCTGGCGCTAAGACGCACCGAGATGCGCAACACGGTCGAGGCGGCCGTCTCTACGATCAGGGGATATGTGGCTCGGACCGAGGCCGGGGAGCTAAACGAGGCCGACGCCAAGAAGTTGGTGATGGACGCCATCGGCAATGCCCAGTTCGGCAATGGCAACCACTACTTCATCATCGCCTATGATGGGATCGCCGTGCTGAATGCCAACAAGAAGGTCCAGTCGACGGACATGAGGCCGCTCAAGGATGCCCGCGGGAAGTTCTTCATTCAGGATATGATCGATCTTGCCAAGAGTAAGGGTCAGGGCTTTGTCGAATATGACTGGCTCAAGCTCGGCGACAAGGACCCGTCGCTGAAGATTTCCTACATACTCGGCATTCCAAAATGGCAATGGTTGGTGGGGTTTGGCCTACATGTCCATGACGTAGACGCAGCCTTCTTCAGCATGATCATCAGCGCTGCGAAAGTATTGTTGCCGCTCGGCCTGCTGCTGCTCGGGCTGGTGGTCGTCCTCAGCCGTCGGGCTTCAAGCATGCTGACCTCCCTCTCTTCGGTGATGAAAGAGCTCGCGGCCGGTAAACTGCAAACGGAGATCACTCACCAGGAGCGCCAGGACGAGGTGGGAGCGATGGCCCGCGCGCTCGTGGTTTTCCGCGATGCTGCGCTGACGAGGCAGCAGGTCCAGGCGGAGAAGGAGAAGGCCGAGGCCGATGCCTGCGAACTGCGTCGGGACACCGATGCCCAACGCAGCCTCAACGAGGCCCAACGCGGCGAGCAGGCAAAGAAGCAGGCTTTGGTCGTCGAGGCGCTCGGCTTTGGCATGGAGCGCCTGACCGAGGGCGATCTGACCTACCGGATAGAGGTGGCTTTCAGCGCCGAATACGCAAAGCTGAAGGACGATTTCAACGCGGCGATGGCGCAGGTCGAGGAGACTATGCGGCAGATCGCGATGAACACGGGAAGCATGAAGGCAGGGGCGGGCGAGATCAGCCAGGCGGTGGACGACCTCGCCAGGCGTACCGAGCAGCAAGCTTCCTCGGTTGAAGAAACGGCGTCCGCGCTAGATCAATTGACCGCCACCGTGCGCCAGACGGCCGACGGCGCGCATCAGGCGAGCCTCGCCACGACCCAGGTCAAAGGCGAGGCCGAGCAGTCGGGCGAGATCGTCCGTGACGCGGTCGCGGCGATGGGCAGCATCGAGAAATGCGCCAATGGGATCTCGCAGATCGTCGGCGTCATCGACGAGATCGCCTTCCAGACAAATCTGCTCGCGCTCAACGCCTCGGTGGAGGCTGCCCGCGCCGGAGATGCCGGCAAGGGCTTTGCCGTCGTTGCCTCGGAGGTCCGTGCACTCGCGCAGCGCTCGGCGGAGGCAGCCAAAGAGATCAAAAGCCTCATCACCGCCTCAAGCATCGAGGTCGAGAAGGGCGTCGCGTTGGTAGGTCAGACCGGCAGCGCGTTGGAGCGCATGTCCGGCCAGATTGCCCGGGTGACTTCGCTGGTCGGCGAGATCGCCTCGGCGGCCCAGGAGCAGGCTACCGGTCTGCAGCAGGTCAATACTGCGGTCAACGAAATGGACCAGGCGACACAGCAGAATGCCGCCATGGCCGAGCAGTCGACAGCTGCCTCGCAGGCGCTGGCGGAAGAGGCCCAAAGGCTTGCGCTGCTGGTCGGCCGCTTCAGGCTCGGCGACGACGCCAGCCCTCTTAGGGCGATGGCCGGCAAGATGGCCCTGGTAGCGGCGACTTCAAGGCATCCAGTACGCAGCCTTCCGGCTGCTCCGCGCGAAGTTCAAGGCGCATTTGCACGCAGGCTCGTCGCCCATGGCGGAGGCACCGGCTGGCAGGAGTTTTAACGGTGTCATCCTGCCAGGTCGCGATGGCGACAATGTCAGCCGCGCGCGCCGTATCGCTTCACCAAGGTCGTCGCCTCCTTCACAGTGCGCCAGACAGTCTCTGCTGCGGGCGGGACATCGTGTATGAGACCGATTGCCTGGCCAATAGTCACATGGGCCATATCATAGTCGCCGGTCGCCCATCTGGTGCTGACGTCGGCGATGCGACCGAACCCGTAGCGCACGATCAACGCCAAGAAGCGGACGGCAGCAAGCAAAGCCACCCACAAGTCAAATCCGCTCATCTCCAAGGCGTGGCGCTTCTTGAGACCACGAAGTGACGCCCCCCGTTCGGCCTCTAGCCTAGGGTGAAGTGGCCCTGGGGGGGACGACATGATCATTCCCGACGGCAGGGCCCAGATCGTCGTTCGCCCGCGCGATATCTGCCAATAGCTCGGCGATCGCAATCCCAGCCTTCTTAACCAAACTCGTGTCCATGTCGTCCATCAGCTTGGTCAGCGCTTCGTCTGATTTGGTTTTCGCCTGATTGAATAGTTCAAGGCCAGCCGATGTGACGGATACGAGTATACGATGAGGGCTCGAGCCGGAAGGAACGCGCGCGACAAGGCCGCGACGTTCCATGTTCGGGATGGTGCGGGAGAGGCTGGGTGGCACGATCTGCGAGCGACGACCCAGCTCGCCCATGTCGCAGGTTCCGCCGTCGACCAACGCGCGCAATATGCGCCACTGTTGCTCCGTGAGCTCGTATTCCCAAAGAACCGGGCGCACATGCTGCATGATCTGTTCCCGGGCCCGGAGCAGTGCAGGAATCAACTTGCGCATATCCGACAGCGCGTCGTCGGACGCGGACAAGCGACCTGACGACGCCGTAGTCGCAGTCGGCGAATTTTTGGACTTCGACAAGGGCAACCAATCTCAAGAACTCGGAGCATCTTAGGCATCGGCGTCGTAGCCGTCAAAACGACCGGCCCCGTCGGAGACAGGGCCGGTCCTTGCCACGGAGCCTTAGCCTCGACCGGATATGGTCAAGTGGTCTGGGCGTGCTGTGATCGCTGAGACTGCGAGGGGAGGTGACGCGTTATGAGCAGAAGTGCGCCGCAGACCATGAGCATCGCGATACCGAGCAGGCCAAAATAGGACCATGAGCCACCGGTGATGACCGCCGCCCCGATGAAGGAGCTTGAGATCGCGCCGAAGCGCCCGATGGCCAACGCCCATGCCATGCCAGACGCCCGGGCGGCCGTCGGATAGACGTGGGCGCAGACGATGTACATGTTCGATTGCACCGCGTTTACGAACAGGCCGTGAATGCCGAGCCCTAGGAAGACGAGCTGTGGATTTTGCGCGACGTCGACGGCCTGAAGTGCGAATGCGATGGCCGCGGCGCAGGCGCCGCATAGGACGAGCGGCAGCCGCGATCCCAATCTCGGGATCGCCAGCGCGCACCCTAGGGAGCCGATGACGCCGCCGACATTGTAGGCGGTCAGGCCGGTCACTGCCGCAGAGGGATTCAATCCCGCAGCCACGAGCATGGTCGGTAGCCAGCTGAATGCCGAATAGATGGCGAAGAGCGAGCAAAAGAATGCGAGCCACAGAACCCCGGTGTCGCGTCGCCACCCTCGGCTGATCAGGGCCGAGAAGCCCTGCTTCTTCTCTTGCTGCCGCTCGGCCACGTCGACGAAGACGGGGTTGGATCCCACCTCGACCCCGATGCGCGCCAGCAGTCGAGCCAGTTCCGGCCAGCGGTGCGGCCGGCGAACAAGGTATTTTGGCGACTCCGGCAATGCGACGAACAGTATGGCCCCGAGTGCAAGCGCGATGGCGCCCCCCATGAAGAACAACGTTCGCCAGCCGAACGCGGGCAGGACGTAGCTGGCAACGAGACCAGCCAGCATGCCACCAAGGGTCGCGCCGACCGCGGAGATGGCCACGGCAAGCGCCCTTCGGCGCGACGGCGTGAATTCGGCGGCGAGCGTCAGCGCGCCCGGCAGGGCACCGCCCAGCCCGAGCCCCGCAACGAAACGCAGCCCGCCGAGCGCGGGGAGGTTGTCGACCAGGCCGATACAGGCCGTGGCGCCACCGAAGATGATGACGCTGGCGATCGACGTCGATCGACGGCCGAAACGATCTGCCCACGCTCCCGAGGCGGCTGCGCCGATGGCCATGCCGACAAGCCCGGCCGCCACGACCGAGGCAAAAGCGGCGCGCGAGACATCCCACTCCTTCATCAGGGTTGGGATGGCGTAGCCGATCAGTTGCCCGTCGAACCCGTCGACCACGATCGTCAACAGCGCAAGGAAGAGGACGCGCTTTTGTAAAAAGGTCCAGTCTCCCTTATCCAGCGAAGACCCGACGTCGATCGTGACGGCACTCATGACGACCTCCGGGGACCGAAAGACGGCAGGCGCCGATGCGGGACGAAACGATACCAGTCACTCGAAGATTTTTTCACGAAATCCTCCCGTTCTATGAGCATGATTTTCCGGTTAGGCGACGTGCCGTCCGGGATATTTCATTACTTGCTTCGACTAGAATTTTGGTCGTCCGGCCTAGTGTTTGGCGCGCAGATCGACGAATGATGCCGAGAAAATATCTATCAAAGACGGCTTTACTAGAAGCTGTCTTTCAATGAATGTTTTTGAGGCCGGCAACCTCTACTGCAGCAAGACGGCTAGTCATGCCGCGACGGACGTAGGAACATCCGCCCCGGTCTTCGGTGGGTGCGTCTCCTGTCCTAAGAATATGCTGCCTTCCTCGATCCACGAGCGCGGCGCGGGAGGCCCCCACAGGCAGGAGCGGAGAGGATCGCTGAACTGCCAACGGAGCGGCTCGTGGTCGTGGTCGATGGCCGAGTAGTCGCCATTGAAGATTTCGACGCGGTGTCCGTCGGGGTCACGGACGTAGAGGAAGAAGGCGTTCGAAATGCCGTGCCTTCCGGGGCCGCGCTCGATGTTGGATTGGTAGCCCGTCGTCGCCATCAAATCGAGCAAATCGATGATGTTGAGCGGGTTGGCCACCCAGAATGCCACATGATGCAGCCGCGGCCCGGCCCCCAGGGCGAAAGCGAGATCATGCGTGGTGCCGCGTCGTTGCAGCCACGCGGATAGCAGCGTGTCCGTGCCGTCCTTCACGGTATACTCGGTCGTCCGAAAACCGAGGCGATGATAAAACTCCAGCGAGCCATCGAGGTCATTCGTAAAACAGTTGAAATGGTCAATTCGCTGGAGTTTTCCGCCCCGTTGTTTTGCGTAGCGCTGCAGTTCGGTCGGCACGCGGTCCATGCGGTGATAGAACTCGATCGGTATCCCTTGTGGATCGATCGTGCGCAGAGTGAGGTCCTGAAACGGAAGGTCGACCCAAGTTGTCGGCCGTCCCTCATGGTCCAGGAAGGCCTCGAGCCGCTCCAGGTCGCCCTCCCTGTGCACCTTGTAACCGAGATGGCCGACTGCGGGGCTCTCGCTTTGGACAAGCACCAGCGAGTGGTGGTTCCGTTCTTCGAACCCGCGCAGATAGATGGCGTCCGGTGTCTCTGCCGTTACAAGCAGCCCCAGCGTGTCGGCGTAAAAGCGCCGTGATCTTGCAAGGTCGCGGACATACAGCGTGGCATGGCTGAGCCGAGCGATGTTGAACGGCGTGTCGAAGCGCGCCTCCGGAATCCCCATGACGTCCTCCTGATCGAGTGTTCTTACCGAGGTCGCAATCGATCGCGGCTTGGCATTGAATTAACATGTTAATTCAGATGGCGTCAAGCGGCCCCTCTTCGGCGCTGCGCCGAGGGGTTGACATAGGCTACCATCGATTTAACATGTTAATATCATAAATAGGCGAGGGATACATGAAGGCGCCACTGCTTCTCATTTCGGGTATGCTGTGCGACGAGACGGTGTGGCTGCCGACAGCCCACGCGTTGAACGACGCAGCTGATATCCAGATCATCAACCTGGGCGTCACCGACTCGGTGGAGGCTATGGCCGAAGGCGTCCTCGCCCGGGCGCCGCAGCGCTTTGCCTTGGCCGGCCACTCGCTCGGCGGACGCGTCGTATTGGAGGTTGCGCGTCGCGCCCCGGAACGGGTCGCTTTGCTCGGACTGTTCGGAACGGCATACCGAGGACGCGCCGCAGGGCCGGCTGGTCAGGCGGAGACGGCGGCGCGAGAAGCGATGCTCGTCAAGGCAAGGGCCGAGGGACTCCGGACGTTCGGCGAACAATGGGCGGCGCGTATGCTGCATTCCGATCGGCTCGCCGACCCTCGGACTGTGGAGCCGATCGTCGCGATGGTCGAGAAGCAGGGCCTGGCGGCCTTGGAAGCGCAAGTTCGCATGGGCCTCGCCCGACCGGATGCCGCCGATCTGCTCCCGCGGATAGGTTGCAGGACGTTGATCCTGGCTGCCCGCGACGACGCGGCCATGCCGCTCGGACCCCATGAGGAAATGGCAAACGCAATTCCAGATGCCGAGTTGGTCGTCGTCGAGCGCAGCGGGCACCTGCTCACATACGAGCGGCCCGACGCTTGTGCAAACGCGATCCAGCGCTGGCTGGGCGCATTTTCCCAGACATAACCCGTCCCCAACCAAGGATCGGCTCTTCGCCGAATAGCCAGACATGCCACACATCATCATCGAAGCCACGGCCACGGCGGCCAAGCTGGTAGCTCCCGCGCAACTCGTAGAAAGCCTCCATGAGGCCGCTTGCGCCGTTGAAGGCTACCCCACGCCCGGCGTGCGCACGCGCCTTCATCTGATCGAGCATTTCAAAATGGCCGATGGAGATCCGGAGGGCGCGTTCGTCCATGTCAACATACGCATCGGCGGGGGATTTACGTCGGACGCCAAGCGCAAGGCGGCCGAAGTGCTCGCCGACCGCCTCTCGGCATTGTTCGATCCGTTTGTTGCGAACACGGCTATCGCGCTGTCCGTCGAGGTGACGGAACTCGACACGGATACGCGGGTCAACCGAAGCAACGTACGCGACCTGATGGCTCGCCGCGCGCTGCCGGCTTGATCGGCCCGCGCACGGGCGCCTCTCGCGCAAACAGGAGGATAACGTAGCGAATGAGCCGATTCATCAGCTTCTCCCAGAGTGGCCAGCCCGGTTACGGCTTGGCCACCGAGGCGGGCGTCGTCAATCTTTCAAGCCGCTATGCCGCGCGGTGGCCGACACTGCGGGAGGTCGTGGCCGAAGGTGCCCTGGAACGCCTCGCGGCAGCGGCGGACAAACTGCAGGCCGATTTTTCGGCGGACGCGATCGACTTCGAGATCCCGATTCCGTCGCCGGAGAAGATCATTTGCGTGGGGGTCAACTTTCCCGACCGCAATGCCGAGTACAAGGATGGCTTCGACGCTCCACTCAACCCGTCGCTATTCGTGCGATTCCCCCGCTCCTTCACCGGACATGACACGCCGTTGATCCGCCCGCCGGAAAGCCCGCAACTCGACTATGAAGGCGAGATCGTCGTCATCATAGGGAAGGGCGGGCGCCGCATCCCGGAGGCCGATGCCCTCGGCCATGTTGCCGGCCTTTCCTTGGCGAACGAAGGTACGATCCGCGATTGGGTCCGACACGCAAAGTTCAACGTGACGCAAGGCAAGAATTTCGACCGCTCCGGCGCGATCGGCCCGTGGCTGATCCCGTTCCGCCACGAGGCTCAACTGGCCGACATCGGCCTTGAGACCCGTGTCAACGGGGAGCTCCGTCAAAGCGACCGAAGCAGCCGGATGGTTTTCTCGTTCCGAAAGATCATCGCCTACGTCTCGACGTTCACAACGCTGGTGCCCGGCGACATCATCCTGACGGGGACGCCGACCGGCGCAGGGGCCCGCTCGGACCCGCCCGTTTGGCTGAAACCTGGTGATGTCGTTTCCGTCGAAGCCGAGGGTATCGGTACGCTGCGGAACACCATTTCGGACGAGGAATGAGCGTGCTCTCCGCTAACGAGGTCACCGCTGCAGCCGACAGCCTGGACGTAGCGGAGAGGACGCGGGTTCAAACCGGTCTACTTTCGCTGAGGCATCCCGGCATGACGATGGACGATGCCTATGCCATCCAAGCGGCATGGGTGAAACGAAAGCTCGCGGCCGGCCGCAAGGTCATAGGGTGGAAGATCGGGCTCACGTCGAAGGCCATGCAGTCCGCGCTTAACATCGACAATCCCGATTCCGGCGTTCTTCTGGACGACATGCTGTTCGCCGACGGAGCGACCGTATCGAATGACCGCTTCATCCAGCCCCGCATCGAGGCCGAGATCGCCTACGTGATGAAGGAACCGCTGAAGGGGCCGAACGTCAGCCTGTTCGATGTTCTGAACGCGACGGACTACGTTACGCCCGCGCTCGAGATACTCGACACGCGCATTCTCAGGGTGGATCCGGAGACGAACAAGGCTCGGACCATCGTCGACACCATTTCAGACAATGCCGCCAATGCCGGCATTGTTCTGGGCGGCCGCGCGGTTCGGCCAGACCAGGCCGATCTGCGGTGGGTCGGTGCCATCGTGTCCCGCAACGGCCAAGTCGAGGAGACCGGGCTTGGAGCAGGCGTGTTGAACGACCCCTCGCGCGCCATAGCTTGGCTTGCCAACCGATTGGCCGAGTATGGCGACCATATCGAAGCCGGGCAGGTCGTCCTGGCCGGTTCCTTCATTCGCCCGATCGAGGCCCGCCACGGCGACACGATCGTCGCAGACTACGGGCCGCTCGGCACGGTGAGCTGCTTTTTCCGGTAGCGCCTTCCTTCTCAGCTCGTTTCAAGGTCGGAATGATAAACGTCAACGATCTGTCTCTCCGGAAGTCAACATCCTGACCGAGGGGTCGATTCATCCCGATCCGACGCATGCGGTGCACATGGCGATCGCCGCTCGTATCGCAGTGCTAGGCGCAGGCCATTCAAAATCACTCCAGACGTAACTTATTGATTCAACGCATGGAATACGCTCGGCTACGGCTGCCTGTTGTCGGTCCCGGTTAGAGAAGTCGCATTCTGTCCCCGTTAGAAATGTCACTCGGGCCGGTTTTCCAGCCAAGCTCAAGCAGCGCGGCGGAGCTGGTCAGGGTTGCACAGCCGCGCTGCGGCACTGCCACAATCGACTGGCCGGGCCGCGGTTTCTCGGCCAAAGCACAGCCGGTGAGATCTGCGGGGATGGATCCTGAGCTGAGCTCAGCTCACGACCCATATCGGACCCTCCGCTGGTGTCACGACAACGCTGAAAGTAGTCGTTTAGCGGCGACGGGGCGATAGAATTCCAGAAATCTTTGTGTATTCCAGTAGCAACTGGATCCTTCAATGGCGGTAGCATGCCAAATTTCTCGACTCTTGTGCCCCGTGTATAGCGCGGTGTGAAGCGAAATCACGTAGTCATCACTTGAGCTAAAGGTGGCTCGTCCGCAGTTAACCTCCACACCGCGGCGGTCCTTCAAACGTTCAGAAAAGATAACGTCACCGTCTCTCAAACGCTCGAAATCGAATTGCTGGTCTACATCGATAACGAAGATGCCTGTTTGGTTAAATATCTCAGGGCACAACACACGATCCGGCTCAAGAAATTCTCCCCTCATTGAGAAAAGATACAGTTGAACCGCTCGGCGGCAGTTGCCCTCGTCCCATTCGCCTGCAAGCTCGTCGGCAGAACCAAGGGGGCCCGCATCAAACCGATAGTCAAACTTCTTCATCATCGATTCACGACCTCCATTGCGCTCAGATCGTGATCGGAGGCTTCAGGCGAAGCAATCCCTGTCGAAGCGCTTGCAGTCGATAAGAGGACGTCCGGTCCTCAGCCACCCGCATCTGAAAGCTGCCAGTCCGCAACCCACCCATCTAACACATCACGGATTGTCCGGCTGCCCGCCTCGCTCGCCCGCCTTGAAGATGCTCTTGCCCTGGCCTTGTCGCCGAGGAGCACGGCCACTGCGCTCCATGTTGAGCTCCTTCTGGCGCTCGGCAATGTAGGCCAGCGCCGGCCCCAGGCGCTTGTTCTCGACGATGGCAGCCTGGTCGACCTGCCGGACTTTGTCGAAGGTCCGGTAGGGCAGGTCGAGGCCCTGGTGCCGGATAGCAAACCGACCATCCGGATAATCGAAGATCGTTACGCGCTGGCGGGCGAGGGGACGCGTCACCGGCGTCGGCTTGAGGATGAACAGCATCTTGTCGTATTGAAGCGTCAGGCTCTGGGAGACTGTCCGCTCTTCCTTCCAGGCAAAAGCCTCGTCGACATCGTCGTCCCCAGCAAGCGGGCGATGCAGATCCTTAGACGAGCAGGGTGCATTGCGGGCCACGGTCCTCAAACCACCAATGCTGTGAGCCGTCGATCTGGACGAGTTCGCCGACGCAGTCGCGCCGGTAGCGCGGCTGGTGTACCGGCTTGAGCCGCTCCCGTCGATCGCGCCAGATCCCGTCGGCGATCATCCAGCGTCGCACGGTCTCGACGCCCAGCCGTAGCCCATGGCGCTCGGCGAGCTTCTCGGCCGCCAGCGTCGGACCAAAATCGAGGTAGTTGGTCCTGATCAGCACGATGGCCTGGGTCCGGACGAGCGCGGGATAGGATCGGTTGCTCGGCTTGCCTCGCTTCTTGGAAACCAGCGCCGCAGGGCCACCAGCGTGATAGGCGCGTAACAGCCGAAAGATTTGGCGCGCCGTCACGCCCAGGAGCTGCGCCGCTTCGCCTGTTCGGATCCGCTCCGCCAGCAAATCCTTCAGCACATGAACCCGATCGATCTCCGTTCGGCTCATCGATAACACCGTCATCGCACGCAACTCCCCAGCCGCAACGCCGAGGAAAAAATGACATGTCTAATGAGGAGAGGCGCGACCCTTCTAACGGGGTTTGTGAGTTCTCGCTGAAGCGCGACTTGCGGCTGGGCGATCCTATCCGACGGCCCGCATCTGGGCGAGGAGCTTCTGCCGGAAGACTTCCGCCGGCGTCTTGTAGCCAAGGCACTTTCGCGGCGTGGTGTTCAATCGCTCGCAGATGTCCTTCAGCTCCTGGTCGGTGATGGAGAGGGGATCGACGTCTCTCGATAGCCATTTCCTGGCTCGTGCGTTCATGTTCTCGACGGTGCCCTTCTGCCAGGGCGATTGCGGGTCGCAGAACCAGGTCTGGGCTCCGATCCCGGCTTGGAGATAGGGCCAGTCGGTGAACTCCGTGCCGCGGTCGAAGGTGATCGAGCGGCGTGCGCGATGGGGCAGGGCGCGCATCACGCTGATGAGCCGCTCCATGATCGGCCGCGATTGCCGGTCGTTGTTGCGTAGCAGAACGGCGAAGCGGCTGACCCGTTCGACCAGCGATGTCACATTCGCTTTGCCGAACTTCTGACGGAACTGGATGAGATCGCACTCCCAGTGCCCAAACTGCTTTCGGTCGGCGACGACGTCCGGGCGGCGCAGGATGTTCAGCTCCGGGCTGAAGCGCTGCCCATGCCGGCGCCTGGCATGCCGCGGGCGGCGGCGCGCGCGGTGTTCCGGCAGATGCCGCCAGAGCTTGATGGCCTGACCGTCCGCCGAATAGGCGAACTTGTAGATCGTCTCGTGGCTGACCGAGATCGGATGACGCTCGAGCCGCATCCGGCCCGCGATCTGCTGTGGCGACCAGCCGTGCTGAATCCGTTCGATGATCGATTGGCGCACATGAGAGAAGCGCGCGAGCTTCCTGAGCCTCGTGCGCCGCTCGCGGGCCATGTCATGCGCCGTTACGCGATGGTAGCCGTCGAGCTCCGGCCATTCCTTGTCAATGAAGGCGTTGCGCCGCAGCTCCCGGAAAATCGTCGAGCGATGCCGGCCGAGCTTCTCCGCAATGACATCGACGCTCAATCCCATGCCGCGCCATCGGGCGAGCTTGCGACGGTCGTTCAGGTCCATCTGGGAGTAGGTGCGTTGCATCGCTGCGTTCCTGCGGCTGATAACCCATTGGGATCATTCGCAAGTCGCACTTCAAACTTGAACCGACCGTTCTACAGATGTGACTCGCATAAGGTTTGTTATGGAACCTGGTCGCTGCGCGATCGGATGCTCCAAAGGGTAAAGTTGGCCCATTCCTGACCTCCTGAACGTCGGGTTCTGGGCGGTCAGATTTCGTGGCAGGCCCCGCTGCGGGAGTTGGCCCTTAGCGGGCCGCTCGGAATGAGTGCTTTTCGGTGAACTGCCGTGGTTCAGGGCAACAGTAGAGTAAGCTCGATTGTCTCACGCAGCGGCTGGAAGGATTCATGAATCTGTCGATATCGCCGCCATATCCAGTCGCTTGAGAGCTGCAATCGCATCCGCGGCGAACGGGTGCCCACGGCTGCGTTTCCGCAGCCGTTCAATGTCGCTGCGATCGCCGTAATGCCCGATGACCTGAAACGCGAAATTCGTCCCCTTCTCGCGAAACGGAGCGCGGTGGAAAAACAGCGGCTGTTCTCCTTCATCGACAAAGCGGCGCATAAGCGTGAGGCTCTCTTCCACGAAGGCACCGACCAAGTTGAGCGTGCCGCTTGCTCCATCGCGCGTACGTTCCGACCAATCATCCGTGAGTGCACCGACGATCTCGCTAAAACACCCGACAACGAGCTGGACAGGCATCGCGCGAAGGAACTCCCAAGCCAAAGCCGCCTGCGCCAGATCTTCTGGCAAGCGCGATTCCGCCGCGTAAACGAGCATACGCAGATGGCCAAGGCACATTTCCGCCGGCGTTCCGGTCGCGATGGGGGCAAGGCCGGCTCGATGGCGAGCAAGAAAGCGGATTGCGGCAACGAAGCCTGCCCATTCCTCCTGCGCAAATGGATTGGCGTTCTCGGGAAGACAGGAAAACGCCTTGAGCAGTTCCGCGTCGTTGGGATCGTTGAAGGCTGCGACTGTTCTGACCAGCCAGCCGAAGCTGCCTGAATGCCGCACCGACGGAGCACGCAGTGCTCGGCAGAACAGGAGGTGTCTCTGGCTATCTTCCAGCTCGTGTATCGCTTCGCCATAGAGGGTGTCATAGGGATGGTCGAACATGCTGACCGCAACCGTCAGGGCTAGGTCCGGGTTGACCGCGCTGACATCACTCTGCAGAACCTCAACAAGCTCGGCCGCAATCTGCTGCCGCTGCCGATCGTCAGGATCCTCGATCGCACCGAGGATCTTCAAGGCATCGATGATACTACTATTGATCCCCACGTTGGTGGGGCTGACCTCCAGCGCTGTAATAGCTTCGGTGAGCTGCTGGATGACGGGATCTGGCGCCGACCGCGCATAGCCGACAGAATCCAGCATCGCCAGCTGTACATGGTAGGGCTCGAAGCGAAACCGCTCACGGAACAGATAAATCAGCTCTTCGGCAAAACGTTCGTCCGGGGCGTCGCGGAACCGTCGCCGGCCCTCGAGGAAAAACAGCAACTGCCCGGAACTTAGCGTCTCAACATTCCAAGAGTAGCTGGCCATACCGAGGCCAGCAGGTTCAAGGCCGCGCTGCGTCGCACGCGCGACACGGGTAAATCCAATCTGGGGGCCAAAGCCATAATAGGCCAATGCAAAACTCTGGCTACGAAATGGAAATCGATGCTGCCTGGCCAAGGATGCCCAGCGCTCTCGCTCGCCTGCAAGGCGCTCATCCATCGCTGCACAGAGTGACAGATAGGCCTGAATGCTGGCGCCCGATGCCGCACGTAGTCCGATGGCGGCCAATTGCGCTATTTGCGCGTCGGTCCACGCCTCGCGCGCACTTTCCTGCCACTCAAGGCGGGTCGCATCGCCGTCGATGGTCAGCTGAAGGTTTGCCGAGCGTATTTCGTCGACACATGCCGCGGCGCTTCGGTCTATAAGGTCCGATGCAGCCGCGGCCGCAATAGGACCGCACAAGCCTTCGGCGCAGCGCGCCAGCAGACGGGCGTCTGCCGTCTCCTCAAGGAGCTGGCGAGAGACGCTGCCATCGTCGATGGCAGCGATTACGTCTTCGGCCAGGGGCTGAACGAGCGGCGTGGAAAGGCGCCAGGCAAAAGCTAGCGGATCGGACGAAGCCACTCTGGCTAGCGCACCAGCCGCGCAGGCGTTTTGAAGCATTTCATGGGCGAAGGAGACGCGGCCGGCTCGCCGAGCCAACAGACCAGCTGAGAACAGCCGATCACACTCGGCAACACCAATATCCTGCGTGCGCATGAAATCGTCGAACTGCGCTTCAGAGAAGGAGAAGGCCACCTGCTCGTGCAGGGCAGAAGCAAACTCGCGCAGTGCCCGTGCGCCCAGCCGCGCGTGCTGGCCCAGCAGCTTTCTTGCGAACTGATCGATCAGAAGCGGCCGGGTGATTCCGGTACGCAATTCACTGCCAATCTCACCGACGATTTTCGCTTCAATGCCGGACATGATCGCACGCAGCACTTCCTCGGCAATCGCCGGGAGCGCGCCGCCGGCAGAGACCGCAATGCGCTGCTTCAGCCCGAGGCTAGGGCGATTGGCTGCTACCGTATTGAGGCCACCGAACATGGTGGGCTTGGGATCCTGCGAGGTCAGGATCAGCCTGGCCTGAAAGCGCCGCGCCAGAGCCCTGATGCCGCGCAATGCGTCGCGTGCGTCGGCGCCGAATTCATTGCAGCCGTCAACAATGAGAAAAACGCTCAAGTCGCTCTGTGCGACCGCACGGAACAATTGCTGGGGCTCAATATCCACGAGCAGCGCCAATTCGCGGCGTAGGCTTGCGGACCAGCTGCCCCAGAAATTCTTCGCTGCTAGGAAAAAGGTTGGATGGCCAGCTGCCGCCAATTCAGATGCGAGCCACGCGGCTCGCAGAGATTTCCCACACCCCGAGGGCCCACTAACAAAACATCCCGTCTCGGACCACGCAGCCACCCGCAACGCGTCGCGTTCGTCCTCGCTCTCCGGAAGCCAGGCCGCGGCATCCTCAACGTGCTCGGCAACGACCGCCGCGCGATACCGGGCGATCAGCGCCAGCCGATCTGCTTCCTTACCCTCCGCAACCGCCTCCCCAAGCGTTGCCGGTTCCAACGAGAGGTGCCGGGCAAATTCAGACCAGCGGTCGAGCGGCCAAGGGTTTCCGTTGCCGTCCGGAAATACTGCGAGAAACGGCTCAATCTCCAGAATCCGCGTTTTGAAATCGCCTCTGGGCAACTGCGATCCCGTGGGAATTCTTCCGGCGAACACCACAACGCCCTGCGGATAGTGCTGACCGATTGGGGTGAACGATTGCATCGCATCGCGGAGGCAAAATCGTGCATCGAGCGCCTGCTGGTAGGCATTGGGGTAGGCCGCCCACTCGCCCTGATGCGTCAGCCTAGCCCATTGACCATTGAGCTCCCCGCGCAGCGGCAGCCGGCTCTGTTTGACCTCGATGACACTGACTGACTCGGGGGTCGCGACGACGCAATCAAGCTGCCGTCCATTGACCATGATATTGGCAAGAACGACCGCCGAGATGCGCTGGCTCTCCAGTCGCGCAACAAGCGCGCGAAGGAAGACACGTTCGGATGCATGTGCGACGGGGCCGCCAAGATAAATTCGCAACGTGTGATCGACCGGCGGCATGGCGTGAGTGTACGTCCTTCCATTCTTCTACGGCATAGGCCGTGCATGTGAGGCGCTTCGTCGGCCGTCCCCTGGAGAAGACAGGCCAGCGCTCATTTGGTCCGCTGCGAATGCAGTACCGGAACCCAAAACCCAATCCGGAAAAAGTACGTCTCGCATTTTCCCGATCACGCTCTTGCGACCCCATTCTGCCGCACCAGTTTCCTGCAATTTGTGGCGCGCCCGCTTGAGTGCGAGCTGCATGGAACTGCGGGCGAGCAAGGCTGGCTGCCACCGTGCAATGGCCATGTGCACGAGCGTGAGGGCGCGGTATCCATCATGCTGGTCAAAGCTATTGGCGATCGAAATCAAGTACGGATGGCCCGACCCGGCTACCTCACCCGCTTCAAGCGAGATGAGGAGGCGAACCAGCCCCAAGGTACAATCGAACGCTGGACTCGGCGCATAGTCCGGAATGCCCGCCTCATATGCAACTTCACGGAGGAGATCGTACGGATCGGGGGCCCCTTTTGTGAAAAAATGGCAGCCGCGATACGCGGTAAGCCAACGGCCCTTGAAAACATCAGCCCAGCGGTGCGGACGGGCCAACGAGGCCGCCTCTGCAATGGGTACGATGTGATGTCCCCAGCAAGCATCGTCCCCCTCCCCGCTATATGTCCAAGCGCGCAGCCGAAAGATGCCATCGGACTCGCTCATCGCAATCAGATCATTGTCGATCGAGAAGAGGAGGCCACCTTGATCGGCGATAATGTCCCTTACCGACGCTCTCAGAGCGCCTGTGGGGTCGAAATTCCGCATGACCCACAGCAGCGATGTGCCCATTCGGTCGTAGAAGGCGCGCCGGCCGTTGATCCCGTGCAGGGTAATCGTCGCCAGTTGCGCCTCCAGCACGATTTTGCTGTCGCCGCACGTGAACTGAACGTCGGGAAATCGACCGTAGGGGAATGTGTCGCGCATCGCATCGGTCGGGCGCTCATAGACACCGGTAGTGACCGGCCCCACGGACGGGTCTGCATCGGCGAGGCGGACAAGCAGGGAGACGAGATTCCTATGGGCGTCGCCCTCCTGACGTCCATGGAATATCCTGCCGTTAATCTGATCTGGCGTGAGTTTTCTTTTGCTTTCCAGTGGGCATTCCAGAGAGCCGCGCGGCAGGTGCGACCAGAAATGGCGTCTCCCCGTAAACGATGGTGCATGCGGGTAGACCGGCTGGCGGCACATGGGACAAACAAAGTGCCGTGGCCATCGCGCACGCGTTCTGACATGTGCGGTTGCCTGCAGACGGATGGTCGAGCGCAAATCTTCCATCAACGCAGCGATGTCGGCCGCAGAGATGTTCGTGTTGTTCTCGATGTCAATCGCGTAGGGGATACGAAGCTCGCGCATTCTAGCATCCTTTGCCTGCCCGTGCATGGTCGTGTCACGGGCGATCGTTTACCAGTGAGCTACAGACGCTCGCTCCGTCTAGCGTGACTTCTCGCTACTCTCTGGCAGCAGTGAATTTGGTCTATCTCGATTTTGAAGCGGCGCCACGCAATGCGTAGGATTCGGTCAGACGAATCGCTACTGGAGACGGAACATGACGCAGCGCACGCTGAAGCAACGCTTCGGGTTCGACATCCTGCTAGACCCGGAAGACCGACTCGCCTACGCGCTCCTGCACTCAATGGCTTATGACGGTCATGGTGATTGGGGCGGCTGCGGCGTTGCGGAGCTCGATCTTGGCGAATTCGCCGACACACTCGGCTGGCCCCGGGGCGTGACGCTGCGTCGGCTAAAAGAGATTGCGCCGAAGGTACGCGCCGTCTGTGTCGAGCGTCACGACACTATCTTGTTTGCGCTGGCGGGCGCACAGCAAGAGGGGTTTTCGCATCTCTATAAAAGCCGCGGCTTTGAAGGGCTCCCGCCAAATCTCTTTAGCCGATAGCGCAAAGAGGCCGGCCAGCGCGTCCGTGCTTGAGCTGGCGGGTCATTGGTGTGCCGGAATTTGCGGACACTTGGTCATGGCAGACAACAAGCAGCAGCACTACGTGCCAAAGGCTACCCTGCGGCATTTCGCTTGCGACCCGGATCGACAGCCCAAGCCGCGCTTGATCAACCTGATCAATATCAGTCGTGGCAAAGTTGTTCGGGGAGCGTCGCTGGCCGATCAGTGCTATCGCGACTATTTTTACGGCAAGGATACGAGAGTCGAGAAGGCTCTGGGAGGCGCAGAGGGCTATTTCGCTTCTCTCGTTCGAAAGATGATCACAACACGTTCAATCGACGAACGTGATGGCTGGCATCTGGTCCAGATGGTTTCACTGCAACGCGGCAGGACACTGCGTGCCGAGCAGGAACTCAACGGCATGACCGATAAGATGATCAAGTTGTTCATGTTCAACAAGATCGGCGAGGACGATTTGCGCCGCGTCCGTATCGGGCTGGAGGGCGCCGCGCGGCTCAATGTTGCTCAATCTCTTGCGATCAGCCCGATGCTGCTGGATCTCAAACGCTTTTTAATCGTCAACGAAACGAGCGTTCCGTTTGTTATTGCCGATAATCCCGTCGTTTCGACCAACTGGTTTGGGAGGAAGAACGATCCGCGCCGGATGGTCGGGATCGCCCGATCCGGATTGCAGATGATTTTGCCGCTGACGCCCAAGTTTGCGCTGATGATGCACGATAACAATGTCTACAACGCGGAGTCGGATCATAACGTCATAGCGCTTGCCAACAGCGCTGAGGCGTCCGCATTGAACGAGCTTCAATGGATGAACGCCTATCAGAACGTCTATTCCCCGCCGACACTTGAGCACGAGCGTGTCGAGGCGTTGCTCCGCATTCCACGGCCAGAAGGCAGTCTATACGAGTTCAAGAGGCTGGAGCGCCTGGCTGATGACGGGAAGTTCCAGGCCACTGACAAGGACGAGTTCTCGCCGCCCAGCGAGGGAGTGAAGTCAGAACTGGTTGTCCACTCTGCAAGGGCTTTGCCACGAGATGCCCGGCTTCGGGCCGTTAGGCTCCGGGATAAGGCTGTCGTTTTCGACGACGGGTCCATGGCGTCGCCACAACGAGATCCGGTTTGGGAGGATAAGCGTTCTCACAGAAGCTGCCGAAGGTGACCGCAACCTAGCAAAAACTGCGAATTGTGGTAACAGTGGCAACATATCGCCACGCTCACCCGGGAGACGCATATGCCGGTCACTACCTTGTCCAGCCGCGACCTCAACGCCGATCTCGGGCGTGCGAAGCGCGCAGCCAACGACGGCCCCGTCATCATTACCGATCACGGCAAGCCTGCTCATGTCTTGCTGTCATTCTCCGAGTACCAGCGCATCATCGGAAAACAGCAGAGCGTTGTCGACGAACTCGGCCTTCCACCCGGCATCGAAGACATCGATGTCGAATTCCCCGCTCGCGCGAAATGCCTGGCCAGATCGACCTCTCCTGATGTTCATTCTCGATACGAACGTCATCTCCGAGCTGCGCAAGGTGCGGGCCGGAAAGGCTGATCCCAAAGTCAGCAACTGGGCGCGTCAAACGCCGGGAGCCAGTCTCTTCCTGTCTACGATCGTGGTCCAGGAACTCGAGATCGGAACGCTGCAGTTAGAGCGGAAGGATCCCGCACAAGGTGCCATCCTGCGCACCTGGTTGGAGGAGCACGTCCTGCCCACGTTTCACGACCGGATTCTTCCGGTCGACACCAATGTCGCTCGCAAGAGCGCCACGCTACACGTCCCCAACCCTCGACCTTACCGGGACGGCTTCATCGGCGCCACTGCGCTGGTTTTCGGAATGACATTGGTCACGCGTAACACGGACGATTTCGAAAGAACCGGCGTGCGCCTGCTGAACCCGTGGCTCTGACCGCAAGCTTAGCGTCACGGTTACGGTGAAAAAGACCCGGACGGGCTGGGAAGCCACCGTCCGGATCTCACTTTTCATAGCGTAGCCAAACGGTCGGTGGGCGTTGACGCGCCCGCCAGCCACTTCGGAATATGCGCCTAGCCCCGCGCCTCTTCAAGAAGCGCGGCTGCCTACGCAGCCGATCCATCGATCCTCTGAAATTGGGAGACCCTATCGGGTTCGAAATCCCAAGGAGGACGAAGACGATGACCACGATCGCTGCGCTCACCAGCCTCCGCAACATCGCCCTCGACCGTGCCGACGCCTGCGAGACCGTACTCGCGATGAACCTGCACTTCGGCGTGGCACGCGAGATCGGCCGGATCATCAACGAGCTGCGCCACGGCTGCATCGACATACCAAGCCGCCGTCGAGCCAGGTCTCGCGGTTTGTCCGACGAGCAAAGACGCGCTGCTCCATCGCACAGTGACCACACTTCCTGACACAAGCTCCCAGCGCGGGAACGCCCGCCGACCATAGAATCGAACATGGAATCTGGACGAAACCAGATTGGCGCGAAATCCCAAGGAAGGACGATCACGATGGCCTTTAGCCACGCGCTCTCGCTGATGTCGACGCTCGACGGACGCCGCCGCATCGACACCATCCTGCTCACCACTGAGTGCTTTGGTCAGCGGCGGAGCGTGCGCGAGGCCCTGTCCGCCAAGATCGCCGGTAACACGGAGCTGTTCGACCTCGTCGAAACCGGACCTGGTGTCGAGATCCCGTTTGAGACCATGAGCTCACTCGAAATCAACGACAAAGCTGGAATCGCCAACGGCGTCGACGCCGAGTTGAGCGTCCTGCTCGCCCTCAAAGAGGCTAAGAGCGCGGTCGAGAAGAACGCCCGCGACCGGGGTTCCCCGCCGACAATCTTCATCGAGCTCATCAGCAGCCTCTAACGAGAAAGGGCGGCCAACCCTAAGGTGGCCGCCCTTTTTCGTGCCGAAGGGCACAAACCCCTTAGAGCTCGATATCCGCGAAATCCAGCTTACTCAGGTTACGCAGATTTTCGATCCGCCCCTGTTCGTCCTTCTCGGCAAAGGCAATCAAATCATCCGATGTCGGCGGCGTATAGTCATAACGACCTGCCTCCTCAAAAATCCAACCGTCGAGGACATCCTGGTGCAGTTCCCTCGGGAACGCCCAGGCCGGGAAGCGCTGATGAATGCGACATGTGCGGTCCTTCGCTGGATCATCGCCCGCCCAGGCCAGAAGGTCGAGCCGCGAGAACCCGTCAAACCAAGTCATGGCATCGACGATCTTGCGATAAATCGCCTGCTCGGTCCAAGTCAGACGACCGATAAACCGCACCTCGTCATTCATGACGCGCACCTTCGCCGTGGTCAGGTCAATCTCCCCACGCTCGACCTGATCGGCACGACGTTCCACCGACACCAAACGGCGCTCGATGAACGGCCACACCCAGAACCGCTCGCGCTCCTCTGCAACTGCCTCCTCGAACTTGCTGCGGCGCTGCCAGCAAAATCCGTGAGCCGAGCCATAGCGCCGGATATAAACGTCGTAGTCGGCTACCGGAAAATCGACACCGTTGAAATAATAGGACTTCATCCAGAGCTGAAGATCCTCTTCGGACATCCCGAGCGACGGATCGTTCCGATCGAACGTCGGCTCATGCCGCGACAGACCGAAGCCCTTGAACAGGGCACGGATCTCCGGCCTCACCCTCTCCGCATCCGCGGCATCGGTGAAATCGTAATCGTGACGCTTCGCGCCATCCTGGCCGCGGACCCAATCAGGCGCGCATTCATGAAGCTCCCTGCGGTGCGACTGCAGATAGGCGGCCATAATGATTTCACCGTCGATCGTCATCTCGGCGCCGGCAGTGAATTCCCGCAGCGCGGCCAGACGATAATTGTTGAGACGCTCGGCGGCCGCACGCGGATCAAAGGACGGGGCCTCCGCAACCGCCGGCGCTGACGCGACGATCGCCTCTTCGGAGACGGTCACGACCAGGTCGACTGCTGCCGCCACATTCTGCTTCGCCGCAATCGTGTCGACCAGCAGCTCCCGCCCCACCGCCGGCGCAGCCTGCGGCGCGACCGAACGGGCAGGGGAGGCAGTGACGGGGGAGACCTTTGAGCCTTCGCGCACGCCACGCTTCGGAAACTGCTTGCCCATCGCACGAAGTCGACCCGCGTCCGTTTTCGCCCGCGACGGACGGGCAGGACGCGTGTCGCCTGGACCATATTTGCGAGGCCGCCCACGACCGCGCTTCTCGATGCCCGCGGATCCGAGAAGACCGTGCTGCGCCGCGACGGCATTCGCGACATCGCGATTATACCGACCGCCGACCAGCGACATCCTGATCAGCCCAACACGCTCGTTCGAGCTCGCCGTGATGCAGTCGACCTCTGCGATCCTGGCCTCGAACTCAGCCTGAAGACGCGCACGGGCAGCCTGACCGAAAACATCGGCCAAGCGCTGGTACCGCGCCTCCTGCAGCTGGGGACGCTCGGTGCCCCACCAATACTCATAAACCGCCATTGCTGATCCTGGAGCTCGCCCGGGCCAAGCCGGGTAGCCGAATTCGATCGTCATTTTAGCGGACGCCGCCACTGGCCCGCAAGGCGTAGCCGTATTTTTTGCGCCTCGAAATTCCGATTTAATTCGCCTCGATTTTAAGACCGCCCGGCCTAGCATCGGCGTCAAGCGCTTATCCGCATTTTTAATGCCTCGAGTTTTCGAATTCCTTCGCCTCGATTTGGCACGCGGCCGAGATGCGAGCCCGAATTTCACCGCCCCATTATTTGCGGATTTAATTCGCCTCAACCGGCCGCACGCCTGTGAATTTATGTACCTCGAAAGTTGCACGGCATTTACGCCGGCGTCGACGATTGAACACCAGATCCCCTTTGATGGACCGCGATTTTCACCGCCTTGTTTCTTGCATCGTGAAACAACGCAATATCAGCGCTTTAGGCGAATGTGAGGCGGCGAAATTCACGATCGACGTCTACCACGGCGCCGGCCTTGTCGGCCGACAGCAATCGCACGAACGAGGCTCCAATATTCCCGCCGTGATCAATTTTAGTTCCATAAGATACCTTATGCGAACGCCGAACTCCAAGGCTGCAGCACAGCATCTGGTATGTTGAGCATTGGCCGATACGCTATTGGTTGATTGAGGCTGGCGTCCCCCACTCCGCGGGACGGTCCCGTGAAACCCCAAAGAAGCGGAGTAAAGAAATGCGATATATTCGAGATCGACTGCATGAGCCCAGCCCGAGGCAAGCGAAGGTAATTCTTCTGTCAGACAGCATCGTTGTCACTGCAACGGCGGGTGGGGCCGACATGTTTCGAGCAGAGGTCGTGCCAGACCACAAGATTCTGCCTCTTCATGTCGATTCGGAGTCTTTATACTCTGCGATCGCTGACATGCTCGCCAAACATCAGGCCTCAATCCAGGTGCCTGGACCGAGCTACGCCGAAAAGTATGCTTGGCTCAAGAAGCCGGATATCGTGGCCGATGTCGATGTTGTCGAGTACGAGGGTGCCGTCGAACTCAGGTATCCTGTCTACCCTCTACAGGATTCCGCCACGAGCTTTGCGTTGTACGCAAGGGAAAGCTTCCATAAGGACAGGCACGCCGACGACATGACGGCGATGATCATGAAGATGCTCGAGGCGAGACGCCACCTTCTCACGCTCACGGGCGCGCCGAAGCAGAGGGCCTTCGACGGGTCTTCGGATATGCGAGAGAAGATGGATTGGAGCAAGCCGATGGATCCTCGAAAGCTCTAGAATCCCAACGAAATCGAGCGTAGGCGGCTGAAACCGTCGCCTACGCTCTTCTTTTGAGGAATAGCTGAAACCCCGCGGCCGCTATCGACCACGCCGCTCTCGAGGACGATTCCGCCGGCGGCATCTGCTGGCTGAAGCACTGGCAGCTGCCGCCGGCGTTCCCCGCCAAGGACGAGGCTCCATGGAAGGGCTTAAAGACCCCACGGAGCCTCCCTCCCCTCAAAGACCAGGCCCTGCCCTGCGCGCCCGGCTGCGCCCCGCCCAGGGCGCCTGAGAAGCCCCCGGCAAGGACGGCCGAAACCCCCGCAACTGCACAGCCCCTCAGTGGCTGGCCCCACCAATGACAGGCCCGAAAACGGGCCTCATTCCCCAAATAAAAAATAGGCTCAATACCTCAGTTTTTGTGGGTGCCTCCGCACCCCCAAAAACTGATAGGCGCCTTCGCGCCGATTGAGGTCTCCGACAGCCCCATGGACCACCCCTTCCACCCTTCCAAAACCTCATGTTGCGCCTTCGCGCTCCAGCCCAGGCCTACGCCCGGTCACGGTTTGGGTTCGGATGTCGGAGGACGGCCCTACGGCCGCCCTTTGAACGTGGTCCTGCGCCTTCGCGCTAATGGGGCTTGGAGACGATTCTGGCCTAGGTTTTAAGGCAGCATAATTCGAGGGTCTGACGCCTCTTCCGAGGCTCTGGGATCGGCTACTCACTGGCTTCGCCGGGAGCCGCCCGAGACCCTTCTGGCGCCTACGCACCAGCGAATTATCCTGCCTTAAAAAGTCGCCCTCTTCGGGCTCCTGAACCGGCCAGTGCGGCGGCCTGCGCCGCCTCATATTGCTGCCGCCAGACGGCGTCAGAAGCTGTCGCTTTTGATGATGGAGGTAGCCGGCAAAGGGCTGCCCCGCGAATATCGAAGACTGCGTGGAGCGAATAGAGGCGCGGCTCAAACACAGCCGCTCAGACACCGCCTCGGTCTTCGTGAAGCCACAGACGGCCGGAGCGTGGCGCAAGCGGCGATCCCAACTTCTCGAGTGACAACGCCGGGGCCTGTTGGAGTTTCACTATCACCCCTCCTCGGAAGGATTGGCGTGGGCCTGCGCTGAATACCCCTTGTTGTAAGGGCGGCGACGCTTCGGCACCACGTCGCAGAGGCGAACCGGCTGCCTAGCTATGGCAGGTCGGGAAAGCCCGGCGCCGTCAGTCCAAGCGCACTGAGGTGTCGTCGGCCGCGCCCACTTCGATCACGCGGTCGGGCCGAAAACCCTGGTTCTCTCGAACATCGTTGCGAGGATAGCCCGCTTGGTTCGCGAACACTCGAGTTCGGCCAACCAAGTAGTCATGCGAACCATGATCATGCCCATGGATCCACAGCTCGGGCTCGGCGGCTTCGATCAACCAACCGAGATCCGACACGAACGCCGGCGACAGCGAACTACCCTGGTGCCGTGGCTGCACCGAGCCTGGATGCGGCGCATGATGCGTTACGACCACCGTGGGTCCGCTATGATGTTGCTCGAGTTGCTCCCGCAGATAGTCGCGGTCTTTTCGATGTTCGGCGGCCGCGTGCCACGGCATGAACCGGGCGTAGTGGCCACTGTCCTCATGATATCGGATCAGTCGGTGGTCGTTCATCTCGTCCCCGGCAGTGATCATCGATGGCTTCGGGGTGCCCAGCAGCCGATAGTCGGTCCAGAGGATCGCACCGATAAAGCGGACCCCTTCGATGACAACTGCGCGCCGGTTCAGCATGTGGATCCCAGCGTCGTCAGCGGCGGCCTGCCCCTTGGCAAGCTCGGACTTCATTTCGTGCTTGTAGAATTCGTGGTTGCCGGGGACGTAGACAATCGGCTTGCCGCGCAGAGCGTTGGCGGCGCGTTCATGGGCGAGCCATTCGACCGCGGCGGTGACGGGCTGATGGATGTCACCTGCGAAGACCGCCACATCGAATTCCGGCATAGGGGCAGGAAACTCAAAAATGCCGAATTCGAGATGGAGGTCCGAGATTACGAGCAGGCGCATTCGATCAACCGATCAAGCAATTGGCGAACCGGCAGCGAGACCTGCTCGCCCGTTCGAGGAAGATGACCTGCCCCGTGTTCCAGCGCGGCCTGGAAGTTGCGAATGGTCATGGCGCGCATACCCACCGCTTGCGGTCCCAGAACGTCAGCCTCTGGGGTATCGCCAACGAACAGAATCTGCGCGGCCGAGAGGCCCAGCTGTTCGCAGACCAGATGGAAAATTTCAGGCTGCGGTTTCACTAGCCCGACCTCGAAGGAGAGCACGAGAGCATCTGGAATGCCTGGAACGACGGCCAGGAGCGGCTTGGCATATGGGAGGGCGAGGTTCGAACAAATTCCGATCCGCAAGTCTGCACGCCGGAGCGACGCCCAGATCTTCTCGATGCCAGGGCGGAGTTGGATCGACCGGCATTCCGCGGCGAGATCGCACTCGAGTTCCAGAAGGCGCGCTTCACCAATTTTGATGGCGAGCTTCGTTGCGATGTCGCGCAGGCCGAGAGGAGATAGCAGGGCATCCGTGGCGAGCCGGCCCTTTGGACCTTCGCTCAACATCGCCCGAAACGGCCGACGCGTGTCGGTGATCTCGACGAGCGTTCCGAACGCGTCGAAGCAGATGGCCTCTATCGTACTCATGCTACCGGCTGTTCGCCCCTGTGGAGCGTCCGACTGCGCCCAAGAAGCCGAGATAGCTCTGCATTCTCCCTCCGAAGGGATGCAATGACAAATTCGAGATGTCGGATATGTGAGGCGCCCGCATCCGAACCCAAAAAATCAAGGCCGACCCAATGATCCACGAAATGTAGCAAGGTGAGTGAGCCAGCCAGCGTCACGCGAGCGCTGGTGCGATTCGTTCGAACGTTTCCTCTTGTGAACCGTGGATACTGCCCCTGCGCGCTGCACCAGCTGTCGAAATCGGCCTGCCAGGCATCGCGACTTCCGATCTCGCCTGTGGCGCCTATTGCGATTTGGAAGCGGGAGCGCGACGGGCTGACCCGCTCGATTGAGACATCGAGCCCGAGATCAGGGAATCTCGGTGCCTTACGAACGAAGCATTTCACTTTTCACTTCCCGAGCAATGCCGTCGAGTCGAGGAGGTCTGGCCGCACGACTTGGCAACTGACACCTACCGTGCCGGCACATCTTCTGACCTAATGTGCGGTATAACGCAACGCGCTATAGCGCGTCGCGCTAAAATGCTCATTGTCCCTACATGCCGACATGGACATTCGGCAGGTCATCGGCGCGAATGCGAGAGCGCTTCGCCTCGCACGAGGCCTCACTCAAGCTCAGGTCGCAACGAGGCTGGGCGTAGATCGCGCTCATGTCAGCGCGCTAGAACAAGGTCAGCGGAATCCTACCGCAATAAGCTTGGCGCAAATAGCTGCGGCCTTGGAAGCCACCGTGAGCGACTTGGTCGATGAGCAATCTGAACACACCATCGCGACACGCACGACGGTGCCCAGCTCGGATTCCGAGAAGTGACGTCGCACTTTTCAATCGGAATTCCTCAGCGCTTCGCACGCACTGGGTCCGCTCAGTAAGTTCGGCGAGAGAGCGCTGCAGTCGACCCAGGCCCTTGTTCGAGCTAACGCTGCTGGTCGCCGTTACGGCACTTCTAAGCCGTCTTCCTGATCGGCGGGCTCCCCCGAAAATCTCTCGGGAGCCCTAGCGAGCCGAAGCCGACGCGGCTTCGCTAGTATCGCCGAAGTGGTTCAACCATCGATTCACGCAGATCTATAATCGATAGAACCTAGAGATTTCGGACACGGCCAGGCCCCGCAGGAAGGGAGCTTCTTGGTGCAGGCCCCTCCCCTGCCCTTCGAGATTTATGGTTCGCTTGAACCTGCGGCCGATTCTGATCAATCCTCGGCCGGTAACATTTCGTTAAGCTTAAATCGCTGGACCAACGCACAGAATCATGGCGTAGCTTGTCGGATCAGGGTCGATAAATCGGCCCTTGCCCGCTAATGAGGAAATGCTACGCCAATGCCGGACGCCCTGGCACAGAAAACCGTACAGTCGCTTGCTCCCGCCGAGCGCGTCTGGAGGCATGCCCGGGTGCTGTCTCAGCAGCTAAATGCATTGCGGGAACGGATGTATCCGCCGCACGCTCAAAAGAGCCTTCGTCATTTTCTTACGAATGAGGTTTCCAAGCTCACCTCGATCCCGGATTCGACGCTGAAGTTGATGTCCAACGAAGGCAAGGGTCCCCTCCCCGCGCGCTTGGAGAACAATCATCGGGCCTACTCGCTTGCGCAGGTCAATGAGCTTCGGCAACTCGCCGCCGCCCAAAAGCCTTCTGAGGCTCTGCGATTTCTCCCTCATAGACGGGCTGGCGAGCATCTGCAGATCCTAGCGATCGCAAATTTCAAGGGCGGCTCGGCCAAAACGACGACAAGCGTTCATCTTGCTCACTATCTGGCCCTCCATGGCTATCGTGTCCTCGCCATCGACCTGGATCCGCAGGCCTCGCTGTCGGCAATGTTTGGTGCACAGCCCGAGATGGATGTCGCTGCCAACGAAACAGTCTGGGCAGCGTTGCGATACGATGAAGAGCGTCGGCCACTTCGGGAGGTAATCCGGAAAACCTACTTTTCGGGGGTCGACCTGATCCCTGGGAACCTTGAGGTGATGGAATTCGAGTACGAGACGCCTCGCATGCTAGCGCAGGCCAGGAAGGCAGATACCCTCTTCTTCGAGCGCTTAGGGCTCGCGATTCGTGAGGTTGAAGACGACTACGACGTAGTCATTCTCGATACACCGCCCTCGCTGGGTTATCTCACATTGGGTGCCATTTACGCCTCGACTGGCATGGTCGTGACTATTCATCCTGCGATGCTGGATGTTGCCTCTATGGGGCAATTCCTCCTTATGATGGGTGACCTGATCGATGTGATCTCGCGCGAGCGCGCTTCGATGCGGCAGGATTTTTTCCGGTACCTCGTTACCCGCCATAATCCGTACGATAAGCCGCAGACCGAAATCGTCGCGATGCTACGCATGCTGTTCCCCGATGATGTCCTAATGCCGACTGCCGTCGAAAGCACTGCCGTCGAGGCTGCGGGGCTTGCGAAGCGAAGCATCTACGAGCTGGAGCCCGGCGAGATCGGCCGTGAAGCATTCAAGCGCGCAAGAGAGTCATTTGATTCGGTCAATGAAGGGATCCTTGCTCTCATCAACGAAAGCTGGGGGCGGCGATGACGAAGAAGCCTGCCCGCCGCTCCATCGTTTCAAGCTTCGGCGCTATGTCACTCAATGCGTCAGAAGTTCAAGCCGATGAGAAGACCCTCGACGTAGCTCCGGCACCCTCCCTTCCGACAACCCCACGTGTACCTGCGGGAGTCATTGGAGCAGCGCAACGGACATTGTCTGATATTCGGGAGGAGAGAGATCGCCTGCAGGCGATCGTTGATGCCGGCATTGCCGGGCTTGCCGAACTCAACGCGGAGTTGATCGATCCCTCGCCGTTCCCAGATCGACTGCCTGACGATGGTTCAGCTGCTTTCGATGACTTCAAGAGGTCTATCGCTGAAGATGGCCAGCGCGTTCCAGTGCAGGTCCGGCCGCATCCAGATGCCCCGGAACGCTATCAGGTCATCTATGGCCATCGGCGTGTGCGCGCAGCGCGGGAGCTGGGCATTCCTGTCAAAGCCCTGGTTCGGCAACTTACCGACACGGATCTCGTTGTCTCGCAGGGGCTGGAGAACGCGAGCCGGCAGGATTTGAGTTGGATTGAGAAAGCGGTCTTTGCTCGCCAAATGGAAGGCGCGGGCGTTCGTGCACGTGACATTCGTGGCGCCCTCTCGATCGACGATCCTGAACTGGCGCGGATGCGTTCTGTTTGGAGGGCGGTTCCAAGCGATATGATTATCGCTATCGGGCGAGCGCCTAAAGTTGGACGCCCGCGCTGGGTGGAGCTCGCGGCATTGTTGGCCGCCGATCCGGTGAAAATCACGACGGCTTGGAAAATCTTGTCAGCTGACAAGGTTCGCGCGGAGCTTTCGGATGTGCGTTTCCAGATCGTTCTGGGTTCTTTGGCTGACGCGAACAAGTCGACCGAGGCGTTCAATCTTGAAATGGCTGCCGGAGGTGGCCGCAGCGTCGGGAAAGCTGTGTTTGGCGAGCGCGAGATACGGCTCAAAGTCGACGCGAAGGCAGCCATCGAGTTCAAGGCGTTCTTCAAGCAAGAATTGCCGGCATTGATAGAGCGTTTCGAGGCGTCTCGCGTCGAGCGCTAAGCGAGAACCTTGTCAGCTGACAAGGTATAACCAAGGAGGAACGAAACTGACCCGAATTCACCACGTTTACTGAGCTGATGCTCAGAAGAGGCTGGTGAGCGACCCTAACTCGCAAAAGAAAAAGGCCCCCAAGGCGGCGCCCCGGAAGCCCTTCTCTCGTGTGGTAGCTTGAGAATCGCACTTCCACGAATCGCCGTCAAGAGTCTCGATGAGATTTGACGCCGTCCTGGCGAGCGGATTTCTTTTGCCTAATCACAGGTGAAGAAACGTGGTTATCCACATCTCGACGACGCCCTTTGGGCGGCGATCGCTGACGCTTGCCCATGTCGCAAGCCAGGCGAACGCGAAAGAACGTCCGCCTGAGAAGGCGGTTCATAAATGGAACATCTTCCGGGCGATCTGCACGGCAAAGGCTCGTATCGGTGTAACCGAGCGCGCGCTGGCTGTTCTGGATGCTCTCCTGACGTTTCATCCGGAAACCGTGCTGACGGGCGAGGGGTTGATCGTCTTCCCGTCAAACCAGCAGCTCTGCCTGAGGGCGCACGGCATGCCGCCGGCGACGCTTCGGCGCCATCTCGCAGTCCTGGTCGATTGTGGGTTGGTCATCCGTCGCGATAGCCCCAACGGCAAGCGTTATGCGCGCAAGGACAGGGCAGGGGAGATCGAGGTCGCGTTTGGCTTCGATCTATCGCCGCTTGTCGTTCGCGCCGATGAATTCGAAGGTTGGGCTGAGGCGGTCCACCTCGAGGAGCGAGCGCTGAAGCTGGTGCGCGAGAAGGTCACCATCTGCCGGCGTGACATCGCCAAGATGATTGCGACCGGCCTGGAAGAGGGCGTCTCGACCCACCGCGGAGGGCAGGGCCCGGCCGACTGGATGGAGATCCACGCGCTCTATCGCGGCATTGTCGGCCGGATTCCACGCTCCGCAACGCGCCAGGTCCTGGAGCCGATTGCCGAGGAGCTGGCACTGCTGGCCGACGAAGTGCTCATCCTGTTGGAAGATCACATTAAAACTCAAAATATGAGCGGCAGTGAGTCTCATTCTGAGCGTCACATACAGAATTCAAATCCAGACTCCCTTACTGATCTTGAACCTCGCTTTCCAGAAAGCAGGGGGGTGATCGTCGAGATCGAACCTGAGCTCGCGAGGATGCCTGAACGGACCTACCCGTTGGGGATGGTGCTCGACGCCTGTCCCGATATTATCGACTACAGCCGCGGGGGGATCCTGAACTGGCGTGACTTGGCCGCGACGGTTGCTGTGGTTCGGCCGATGTTGGGAATAAGCCCGAGCGCCTGGGCCGAAGCACTGGGAGCGCTGGGTGAAATCGAGGCCTCAATCGTGGTGGCGGCCATCCTGCAGCGCGGGGAGGCGATCAGCAGCGCCGGCGGCTATTTGCGCAGTCTGACGCGGCGCGCTGAAGCGGGCGAGTTTTCGCTCGGGCCGATGCTGATGGCGCTGATCGGTAGCCGCAAGCGCGAGAAACAGCGGGCCTGAACCAAGTGAAGGTGACACGATCCATGGGGCGAAGATTTGCTGGCCCGTCAACAGCATGGCAGCTGAGGCGGTCGTTCTGTCGTGGGGGCTGCGTTCCGGGATACATCAGCGATGTGAATCGACACGGGCTCATTGATTCAAGCTTTGCGTTGGACCGATCTTGTCGCGGTGCGCCAGATGCTATGCATGAACAGCGCGCGCGAGACCGGGCCCGGAAAGCTGCAAATGCTGGTGCTGGAGCGCCGGGATGAGAGCTGCAATTTGGCCCGTTTCTACGTGCTAGCGATCGAGCCGACGCTGTTTGGCGACACGGCTTTGATCCGCGAATGGGGGCGCATTGGCGCCAAGGGCCGGCGCCGCCTCGATCTGCACGTTGACCATGAAACGGCGGCTGAAGCACTGGACGTCTGGCTGATGCGCAAAGCAGCGCGCGGCTACCGGGTCCGTTGCCCATAGCTGGTGAGGGCGGGGAGGGGATAGGTTTTCGCCCGGCGACCGGGGAATGCTTGCTCTATGGCCAGTTTCAGCTATTCGGGGCGCGCTTTCCCCGCTGAATCAACGAGGTTTTCGATGACCAAGAACGAACTCATTGCGGCTGTCGCCGAAGGCACCGGCAAAACCAAGGCCGATGTCGGCGCTATCCTGGCGTCCCTCGCAGAGGTCACGGCGAAAACCTTGAAGGAAGGCGGCGACGTCACCCTTGGCGGTATTGGCAAGCTCGTCGCTGCCAAGCGTGATGCACGCCAGGCTCGCAACCCCTCGACTGGCGCAATGATCGACGTTCCGGCCAAAACCGTCGTCAAGTTCAAGGTCGCCAAGGATCTCGCCGAGACTGTTGCTTGATCTGAATTCGGTTGAGGTGAGGTGCGGTTCCTGATGATCTTATCGCCCGAACTGCACCTCTTCGGTTCTCATCGCGACACAAAATCAAATAGAATTTGCGGACTGCCGGCGATAATTCTGCAAGTGATCAATGGTCTCACTCTTTCCACCTGGAGAGTAGAATGTCTGGCAACAACGCCGAGCTTCTCGAACTGACGGCATCGGTCGTTGCAGCCTATGTCTCAAAAAACGACGTTCAACCATCAGACCTCGTTGGCCTGATCGCGAGCACTCATTCCGCACTGGCAAAGCTTGGCACCGAGTCGGAGCCTGCTCCTGCGGTCGCCGTTCCGCTGGTTCCAGCTGTCCCGATCCGAAAATCGGTCACGCCTGATGCGATCATCTGCCTTGAAGACGGCAAGAAGTTCAAATCCCTGAAGCGTCACCTGAGCACATCCTTTGGCATGACGCCCGAGCAGTATCGCGTGAAGTGGGGCTTGCCTGTCGACTACCCGATGGTGGCTCCCGCCTATGCCGAAGCGCGTTCCGCTCTCGCCAAGTCGATGGGCCTTGGACGCAAGGCTGCGCTGGGCACTAAAAAGAAACCTGCAGCGCGCGCGAAAGCGGTCCGCGTCAAAAGCTAGGCGTCAGCCTGCAGGCATGAGAGAGCGGCGGGAGAGGGGCGTTCTGCGAGCGCTTTGGTCGGCGGTTCGAGCCCGGCGGCCCTCGTCCGATTGCCCCGGAAATGCTCGCGGCGGCGTTGGTCGCGCCGGGTCATTTCGGCGCTGGCATGGCGCCGTCCTATCAACACGGCGGCGGCACCGTGCCCTACATCGGGAAGGGCAGCGCCTCGATCCCATGCGGCGCGCTGGCCGGAGGCTACAACGGGCCGAGCCCGCCGCCGCCCCAGGTTCGCGAGTACGAGTGGACCGTGACCGCGCTCGACTCCAGCGGGGCCACGCTCGCCGTCGGCAAGGCAATGCGGAAGTTCCCTGAATAGAGGCACGCATTGGCTCGACAGCCCTGTCAGGGGGCTGCCGAGCCGCTCGTCGATGCCGCGCTATTCGCGGATGTCGTCTTGGACTCAGGTCTCCGGGGGCTGAGGCGCCACCAAGCCCAAGCGGCGTGCCTGATCCAGCAGAGATTTCACCGAAGAGGCGGCCCACTGTCGTCCGCCGCGAGGTGTGCGTTCTCGCATCCGCTCGCGGATGGATAACGGCCCAAGCTCGACTTGCGCTATCATCAACAGTGATCAGCATCTCTCGCTTTTCTTTGCAAAAAGCGCGCGCCATAGTCCGTCGATGGGGTTGATTGGGGGGCCGTTATGAATCAGCTTCGCGTGTCAGAGGCTGTCGAGGCAGCCGCAAAGGCTCTGCACGAGTCTGTTCGTGATCCTCATCAGTTCCGGTGGGAGACAATGACCGAACAGTGGCGGATCGAGATGCGCGCCTATGTTCGTCCCTGCGTCCTGGCTGCGCTGAGGGCGTCAGATGAATTCGCTGCGCGCCCCACCAATCGGCGTGTGCTTGGGACGCGGCCGCGTCTGGAGATGGTTTCGCGCTGAAGGCTCGGTCCGGAAGATTTGGCGCTTGCCGGGCGGGTCCGGTGACCGCCTCAATCAGGTTTCCGGTCTTTGCGTGCCTTTGGCAGGATTGCTGCTGCTGCCTCGCGCTCTTGCGTCTCTTTTTGCAGGCGCAGTTCTCTCAGGCGGGCCGTGTTGGTATCTCGTGCCTGGGCGCTCGTGTCGCTTTCGGACAGGATGCGCTCGCGCACCATCGATTGCGTCTGCGTCCTCAGAAACGCGTTGTCGGCATCGATCCGCTGCTTCGACTTTTCATTCATACGGGACCCTTTCAGGCATTGCAGCGATGGCGTTGGCGAGCGAGTCGCCAGCTCGACGAGGATAGACTGTTTCATCACCCCACGTCCCGTTGCTTGGTTAGAGTGATGCGGCGGTGGATTACGCGTGCGTCTTGCACGAGTATGGCCAAGTTGCTTCGGGGTCATAGTCGAAGCCGAGTTCGACCCATGAGGTGTGCCCAGCGCGCCGTGAATGGCCTAGTGAGTTCACTTGCCGCCGGGTGGGACAGTGGAATTGTTGATAGGAGCCGGAAGCGGCGCTAACGGGGAGACCATGCCTCATCGCTTGTCGCGCACTGCCCGAAATGTCCTGCTCCACGGTCGCTACGCCCATAAGGGCGGCCGGAGCTTGAGCCAGCGCGCCGCAAAACTCAGCCTGATCGCGGCAGCTTATTCCGCGGCCGAACTCCTGGCTGAGCCAGGGATCGGTCCGACGCGCGCGCTCGAGATCGCGACGTGGCTGAAACAGCAGGGCTGGACGTTTCGCTCGTCCACGTCGCATGCCGCCGACGTGCGAACGGGGCAAGATGAGACCGCAAGCGAATAGCCGAGACCGGATCTCGCTCCCCGCAGTCGTCTAACCCGAGCGACATCGGCTGCAAACGCCGCGCGGCTGGCCTCAGCAGCTGACGACGGCAGCGGACGAGACCGGCCCGAAGTGTTGGCCGGTCGTGGGCGCCCTCCGCCTAGCTGCAAGGGGGATCGCCTTAAATCGCAAGTCTTGCAGCTTTTCCGAGCGCCTGGTCGGCATCGTTATAGTAGCGCGCGGCCTGCTGGACCGAGCGGTGCTGGGACTGGCGCATGGCTGCGGGCAGGGCAACGCCGTTGCGCGCCGCCTCGGTCAGGTAGCCGGAGCGCAGGCCGTGCGCGGAAAACGCGATCGGATCGAGACCGGCCTGAGCGCAGCGGCGCTTGAGGATCAGGTTGATCGCCTGGGGCGTGAGCGCGCGATCGTCGATCGCCTCCCAGCGGTCGATCGCCCGAAACACGGCGCCCTTGCTGATCGCGGCGCGCTCGAGCCATTCGCGCAGGGCCTCGACGGGAGGCCCTATCAGCAACACCCGCGCATCGTCGTCGGCTTGGTTGTTTTTGGTTCGGCCGAGCGCGATCGCCATGCAGGGCAGGCGCGCGGAGTTTGGATCATCCGGATCGAGCGGCACATCGGCCTCGATGCTGAGTTGCTCGAGGCGCAATTTTGCGACCTCGCTGCGCCGGCGTCCACCGGAGCCGAAGGCGACCAGCAAAATGGCGAGATCGCGGCTGTCGGCCAGGCGGTCCGACTGGCAGGTCGCGATCAGCCGGTCCAAAATGTCGCGCGTGACGGCGCGCTTGCTTTTGCGCCGGCGCGGGCGGGCACTTGCCCTGACAGCCAGGCGCAGACCGGTCCGGATCGCCGGCGTGCCGAGCGGGCTCTCAAGCCCTTTCCAGCGATGCAGCGTCGCCCAATGCGCCAGGCGGCGCTTTACGGTGGAGCTCGCATGCGGACCCTCACTGCGCAGATGATCGCCGGCGCGCAGGGACGCCTCGACGTCGAGTGGCATGCCGTGAGCGGCGTCGTCGGCACGTCGCGCCGGATCCCAGAGGTGATGCGCGATAAATTTCAACACCAGCGCTTCGGGCGCCGGCCAGGGTAGGGCAGAGCCTGTCGAAGCGAACGACCAGGCTTCGAGATAGGCCAGGTCGGAGGCGAGCGCGCGCAGCGAGTTTTCGCCCATGCCCTCGCGGGCGAGATGGCGCAGGGTCTCGACGTCGTCGTCGGTCAGGATGGTTGCCAGCTTGTCGCGCCGTTCGATCGGCAAAATCCCGGCGAGCGCGTCGAGCTGCAGGGCGCGCCGCGTTTCGGGCTCGGCCGAGAGCAGGGAGGTCGATGTCACGGGCGCTCCTGGTGCCGTTTACGAGGGCCGATTTCGTCGACCGGATGCCCGGCTGACGTCGCCGGCGGGCTTTTGGAGCGCCAGAATCGCCGATTTCCGAGGGCGTGTCCATCACTATCGATAAGAGGTAATTATCGATAGTGATGTGTGTGAAATGGCGGATGCCGATGTGAAACAAGCCAGTAGCTATTTGGATTGGCTATGATAGATTTGTTGGGGTGAATTCAAAGCTCTATGACCTCTCACGTGTCGAACGCCAGACACTGATTTCGGACTGCGCCGCAGCCTCCGAAGCCGCGGCGATCGCGCTCGCTCGCTTCGACGAGCGTCTGCTCCGCGCCGAGCCCGTCCTGGCCGAGGGAATGCGCCAGCGCGGCCACGCCTTTGAAGCCCAGGCCCTGATCGGGCTCAGTGGCGGGCTGTGCCCGCTCGAGGACCTTTGCCTGCACGACGCCGGCATGGATGTGCGCAGTCCGACCCGCGAGATCACGCGCGCCGCGACCATGTTGGACGAGCGCCGGCGCCTGGCGCGGCGCGAGCCGGCCAAGGTTTTGAGCCCAAGCGCCCTGCGGCAACGGCTCGGTATCGAGGAATCACAAGATCCAGTTCGAACGGAAAGGGAGGCGCCCCCCTCCGGGACCGCGAAAAAGGTCGCGGCGCCATGGGACCGTGTCGGTGTTGAAGACGACGATGACGACCACGCCGACGAGGATGACCTGGACCTGGAGGACGAGCGCGATCATGTCGATCCAGCCTTCGGCGAAATCGACGCGCTGTTGGTGCGCACGCGAAAAAAGCTCGACGCCTGGAACGATCTGTCCTCCGACGAGGGCCGCAAAAGCCTGACGTTGCGCGATCCCAGCTATGACGCCGCGGGGCGGCTCGAGCGCTGGCTCAACGTCGTGGAGGAGGGCAGGGCTCTGCCGGCAACGCTTGCAGCCGCACTTGCGCTCGACGCCTGGCTTTGGCTCGAGCCATCCGAGCGCTCGGGCGAGCTTGGGTTCGTGTTTGCTGCAACCCTATTGCGGCAGCGGGGATTGAGCTTAGCGCATCTGCCGGCGATCGGGTTGGGGTTGCGGCGGGGAAAGTTCCGGTGGAGCCCGCATTTGGCGCTCAGCGTCCGGATCTCCGGGTTGTTTGCTGCTTTTGGTGAGGCGGCCGCGTTTGGGCAGGCTGATCTTGATCGGTTGTCGCTGGCGAGGGTCGTGATGCTGCGGCGGTGTGAGGGGAGGCGGGGGAATTCGAAGATGGCGGAACTGGTCGATCTGTTCGTGGCGTCGCCGCTGGTGACGGTGCAATTGGCGGCGGCGCAGCTAAAAGTGACGCCGCAGGCGGTCGAGGCGATGCTGAAGGAGCTCGGCGGCAGCCTGCCGCGTGAGCTCACCGGTCGGAAGCGCTACCGGGCCTGGGGGATCTTATGATTTGACAAAATATCGAGCGGGATGCGCGGGGCCGACATGCTTTTGGTCTGCGCCATGCTCAGCACATGGCAGGCAGGGTTTGCGGGGGCGGGGACTGCTGGGGAATCTTGCCCGCAGCCTTCCCGGTCGATGCGGTGGCGCCTGAATTGGCAGCAGAGTGTCTTCGGGATGACGTTTCGTCTTGCGACGCAGCCTTTGAAGCTGTCAACGCCTTGAAGGTGCGGCAAGCGTCTGGTTAAACTGATCAAACGACCATCAGGCGATTCTGACCATTCCGCCTTCTCAAATGCGTGCAATTCGCCAGTTGCGATCCTGTAGCGCCGCGACATCTTTGTCGTCGAGATGATCCGACCGCATTGCCATGCAGATCAGGTGGGTTGGGCGCGTCATCGCCACAAAATGCTGCCTGAGCCCGCTCGAGATGATGCTGTTATGATGTTCTAGGCCTTGGCCCGCTCGAGCGCCAAGCAGCCAAGGCTTTAGGCGGGCAAGGTGATGCCGATGAAAAAAGGTCTCGAGGACGAGCGTCGCCGTATGCGTCTCGCCTTTCACCGAATGGATTGATCCAACTCTCACTCGGACCTCCGGCGCCACAGCCGGATCGTAATAGATATTGCCGTGATGAGGGGTCGTCGCGCCCGCGACCATCGGCGGAGCAGCCGCGTCCCAGTCAAGAAAAGCTTCGTGATTTCGTGACTCGGAGCCCGACAACGCGGCGGCGATTTGGATGATATGGGGTTGCCAGCGCCTCCATTCTTCGGCGGAGGTTGGCAGACGTCCCTCGCTTAGGGCCGAGGCAAGCCGAAGGTAGACCCGACGAACTTCCGGATGGTTCTCGAGCAGCTGCAAAATCTGTCGGTGCCGATTGCGCCTGCTCTGCAGTCTTAGGGCTGGCTCCAATATGCGGGCAAGTCGGATCATGCCGTCGGCCAAATTCAGGACAACGTGCCGAGTATCGCCATTTGCCGCCATGGCGGCGCTTCCGTGCGCGACATACTGGAGGAAACGCTGTGGCCGGGGCTCAAACGGCGAGAATTGATGATCGTATTCGCTCCAATAGTGGCCGACTGTGCTAGGCACATTCCCATCACCCCGTTCTTTGTGAACTGCTCCCACGGCGGTGAAGCTTCCGCTCTTAAGATCGACCTCGGTGAACACCTCGGCGAGGTAGCGTGCATAGGATGGAAGTACCCGTGCGACGGCGTCGGGGTCGAACAGGAAAATTGTAGGATGTGCCGCGGGGTTGGCGCGAACTGCTCCCGACGGGCCAAGTCCGACTAGTTGCGGTGGGGTTGCACCGAGCGGATTTGCCAAGTCGGCGATAATTTGACCGAATCGATAGCTGTTCGAAATCGACATGGTGTTATCGGGATCGGGGAAGGGGTCGGTGCGCGCGGCCTCGGGGTCGTCATTGGCCCCGAAGATTGCCTGATTCATGTCTCCAAATCGTTGGCGGATCGTAGCGCCCGCTCCATCGACAAAAACCCGATGCAGAAGGCGGGACTGCGCCTCGCTGTTGTCCTGGACCTCGTCGATGAAGAGCACAGGAAACCGGTGGCGGATCGATGCCGCCAGGTCGGGCGCGCTGTCGAGCGCGTGATGCGCCCAGACGAACATCTCCTGGTGGCAGAAAAAGCCCTCTTCCATCGATGAGCGGCACGCGGCTTTGATCGCAGTATAAAGATCACGGCCGCGGCCGAGATGCCCACGCGCCCATCGTATGTCGCCGACGTCGAAATCAGGTGCGACGATCTTCAGAGCTGAGGGGCCATGGTGGTTTCGGTCTAGACTCCGACGCTGCTCAGCGTTGAGCTTCCACCACCGTCGTCTGCAACTGGCGTCATCATCGACGTAGCGGACCTCAAGTCCTTGCGACCGCAACCAAGGGATGGCGATATGGGTGTTGATGAAGCCGTGGATGGTTCCGACGTAGTGAGGGTATCCGAGCAATCGGCGGCCCTCCGCCAGGGTTCCCAAGCTGTCCTCGATCTCGCGCCGCGCGACATTCGTGTGTGACAGGACACAGATTCCTTGCCCGGCAGACACCCATCGCCTCGCCAGGATCGCAAGCTTGGCGACGAGAAGTGTGGTCTTTCCGCTGCCGGGACAGGCCGCAACATCAATGGTCCTGGCGGCCTTTAATACTGACAATCTAGGATCCCGTCCGTCGAGCCCAGAGAAGGCTGTGGCTGGAAGTCTGAGCGTCGCGCAGGCCCAGCGAATGTCCTCGTCCGAGATTTCTGGAAATGTGAAGACCCGTTGCGGCATTGGCGCCCTACACCGGTTCGACAGCGACATGGCCCGTCGCGTGATCGAGCGCATCTACAAGATAGGACGGCAAACGGGCCCTGAAGGCGGGCGGGGTCATTCCCCGCGCAGCCTTGCGTTCGAGGATTAGCGCTAGATATTGCGCCGCGATTGCCTTGGATGTGCCGTCCTTGAATCGTTTATATACTGTTGCAGCGAGTTCTTCGCCCTGCAGCCTCAGTCTGACGAAGTCCCGGGCGGCGCTGGCATAGGTGCTCAAGAGCACGTTCGACTGATCCCGAATGTTCTCGTCCGCATCCGCGAGGTGAGCAGCGATCCAAACTTCCCGGGCAAGGCCGAAGAATGCCAAGTCATATTCGAGCGTCCATTCGTCGGCAACGAAGGTCCGAACGCTCTGACCGTCGGCACGAGCCATGATGTTGGCGCGTCTGGCTGCAAGACCGTCACCGGGAAAATCCGCCTTGATCCGCCACCGACGTCGGGGAGGCAGTGCTTGACCTGGCGCCACCAGATCAAAGATTTCGGGCGCGCAGTCCGGCATCACGTCCATGTCGGTGATGCAGGCGACGGGTGTCTTTAGACGCCCCGCTTCCACTGGTTTTCGCCGCTGAAAGATGCGGCCGAAACGCCCTAGTCCAGTTCCGCCGACGTTGACGATCGAGACGCCGTAAAGGCCAAGATCTCGGTCGAGGAGCCTCGCGATCGCCGGAATGAGAATATTCTCGGCATCACCTTCAACGATGATCACGCCCCTTGCAAAGAACAGATTGGCCTTGGTCACGTCCAAAAAGCGCTCAAGGAAGCCATAGTCGGATGGGGTCAGCAATGTGTGTTCTGGCCCGAGTGGAAATGCGCTGCCATCGCGGACCAGCACCAAGCTTTTCAGGTCGAGCGCTGACGCCAGGTTGGGGCTATGAGTCGTGACAATGACCTGCAGCCGGTCTTCGGCTGCCAACTCGTCAGCGACCTTCTTTTTCAGAAACTGCACCAAGCGAAGCTGCCGCTGCGGGTGCAGATGCGCTTCCGGCTCCTCGATGAGCAGCGCTGGAAAGCCCTCTGCCTCGTCGGAGAGTAGCAGAAGCTCCGATGCCATGAAGAGCAGATTGTTGGATCCTAGGCCTCGGCCGGGCGGAGGGTCGGCGGCTCCATCGTCACGGAGTTCGAGCTCCAGTTTTTCGAGGAGCTGTCGCAACCGGGCCGAGCGTTCACCCTTCGCGCCACTCACGGATATCTGGCCCTTCAAAGGGTCTCCGGAAAAGGAGAGCTCCGCCAGATAATTTTCGTTGAGCCGTTGGCGGGCGGCCCTGATGCCTTCATGGTCGCCGAGGAGCGCATTGGCGTAGTCACCGATACCAAGGACGCTCAGGGCCTCGGCTGCGACGGGCTCCTCCGCATCTGGATCGAAGTCCTGGCCGGCTTGCGTCACATCCTCTGTCTGCTGGAGTATCTGCGAAAGTCGTGAGCCGCGTCCGGCAGACAACGCTTGCTCGGCATCCCGCAGCGGACGCAGATAGGTCGCACAAAGCAAAGCTCGAGCTTCTGGATCGAGAGGCGGTCCATTGCCATCCGCGCCCGAACGCGTATCAACCGCAGTGAATTTGCGTGACGACCCTCGTGACCCACTCGATGCCTTCCAAGTTAAATGGAGGCGCGCCGCTCCATCAGCATACGTCAAATGCTCCAAAAAGGCGGCCCGTTCAGGCGCGGTTAGACCCTCGAACCGAAGGGAGATTCTTATCTCGGTCCGAGCCGCATCGTCCTTGGGCAGATGGTAGTCCGTTTCGTTGACGCGCAAGTGTTCCTGCCCGCGCGTGCCCAATACCAGACGAAGAGCGTCGATGATCGCCGTTTTGCCTGCGTCGTTCTCGCCGACGATGGCGGTCAGCCCTGCGGAAAGCGGCAGGGTCAGTGCACTTTCGCCCTCGCCAAAGGCACGGAAGTTTTCGATCTTAAGCTCGGCGATGTGCAAAAGGGCGTCTCACGTTGAACGGTTGCAGAATCGCCTCCGTTGCTCTCGCCGAATTTATTCTTATTGATCGCGGCTTGCACGCCTAGGTCGTAGGAGCTTGCCCCCTGGTCGAGGGAATTTTGCCTCGTCTCGCGACGTCGCCAGACGGCGCGAAAGTCTTGTCATCAAGTGCCGTGGGACAATCCAAATCTGGCGGTGCGCTGTCACCGCTCTCGTCTGCGGGCCTTTAAAGGAATGAGGAAGCGGTGCCAGATCATACGCGAGCGCGGTTATTTCGGGCTGAAATGATCCGGCCCACCAGTCATTCCTGACCGCTCCTGAACCGTTACTCGTTTATCCGCGATTGCGCTTCGTCCGATTAGAACGATGCGTCTTTCTTTAGAGGGCGCCCTTGTCCTCTCGCCTATGGACAACTAGGTCTCGTGGGACTGGTCAAATATGTCCGCAGGTCCGCTCTTGCGGTACCCCGCCAACGACTGCATTTGGTTGCCTCAACAGGCGATCTGGAGACGATACCATGGACGATTCAGGTGAACAACCGAGTGCTGGAGATGGACCAGCTCCGGCCACAAAGGCTACTCAGAGAGCTTCCGCGGAAAAATGGGGGCAGGCCGTCATCGATCTCGGATTCTGCCTTGTGCCATCGCTTCTGTTGCGCGCTCAACGTCGGCTGAATTTGAGCCCGACGCAACTCGCTGTGCTTCTTCAGCTTTGCGACTTTTGGTGGGACAAAGAGCGCAAGCCGTTTCCGAGCAAAGACACTCTCTCGCAGCGCCTCAGCCTGAGTGAACGGCAGGTCCAGCGTTACATCGCGGAGCTCGAGCAGGAAGGGCTTGTCCGGCGGATCGAGAGACGGGCCAGTAATGGCGGCAAGCTGAGCAACACCTATGATCTGTCGGGACTGGTCAAGCGCCTACAGGAACTTGAGCCCGAATTCCGCGAAGTCGAGGAAGCGAACAAAGCGGCGCGAAAGGCGGTGGCCAAGCGAGGCTACAAGCCGGCCACAAAAGCCGGCCAGGCAAAAGAAGTGTCGTTATGAAGATACGGGCTTGCGTATCGCTGGCCCCAAAAAAGGCTGAGCCCCGGGTGCATGCCAATGGCAGAGGCGGTCCCAGGGCTTACAGGAGAAGATATGGGTGAGAGCGGGGCACTAGTCAAGAACGCCTTCTCGTACACGGACGCCATGATCACCGCCTTGGAGACATCGCTGTCTCCGGAGCGAATGGCGACCTATGTCACGAAGGCTGGCGGCGATCGCGAGAAAGCCGTTCGTCTTTACACATGGAACACTGCCGTCAGCGCAGCCTTCTATGGGCCGCTGCAAGGCTTGGAGATAGCTTTGCGCAATGCCATGCATCGCGAGCTGGCAGCGCTTTATGGCGTTGACTGGTACGATAATCCCGCGACGGGTCTTGATATGGGCTCGCTCAATCGAATTTCCGCAGCGCGCTCGGATCTTCGCCGTGACGGCTATGCCGACGATCCGCCCCATATCGTGGCCGCGCTCTCATTCGGCTTTTGGGTAGCACTCCTCGGTGCCGGCGGTCGATTGGTCGTTGGTGGGAAGGCCAACTACGAGATGACAGTTTGGCGCCCGGCAGTCTTCCGAGCGTTCCCCCATGTCAAGATAAGCCGCAAGGCTGCCCATGCTCCGCTCGACTATCTGCGGACCTTTCGAAATCGCATCGCCCATCACGAACCGATCCTCGATCGCCATCTCGCAGCCGACTATGCGTCGCTCCAGCAAGTCGCTGGATGGATCAGCCCGCAAACACAAACCTGGATCGCCCATCATAGCCGTGTCCCGTCCCTGCTATCGCAGTCGCCCGATGACCCCGGCTTGATGTTCTGAACCGCACGATGTCGCTGCTGGCTGCCACACAAATTCCCAAGCCTTCCGACGAACAGGCGTTCGAGCGGGCCTCAATCGTCTTGTGGCGAGGTCTCCTGGGCGACCCAAACGTTCTGCGAAATGGGCGACGCGGGCAGCGTCAGAATGGCGTCGATTTGTTCGGCGTCCGCAATGGTGATCCATGACGTCGCGCTGATGCTCGATCGCGAGCGCGAAAGCCGGGAGCCGTCACCGACCGCAGCCGTGGTCGACAGCCAGTCGATCAAGGCGCCGGCGGCGGAAAAGCGCGGGTTCGATGCCGGCAAGAGGGTGGTCGGCCGCAAGCGCCATATTGCCGTCGATACCGATGGCAGGCTGCTCATGGTCAGCCGAATGGACCTGGACTCAGGGCATCGATATCCTTCGTCGCCAGACCGGCGTCACAACAAGCGTGAGCACGGTCGAGTAGACCATTCCGCGCGTCGAGCTGGATCGTGCCGGGTGCGCGCAACCGCGTTCCGGGTGGCGCGAGCGTGACCGGTTCGGAGTGGGTGCGGGCCTTCTGCAGTGTGCCGGAACTGACACTGCAGATGCGCCGTTTTTCTTGTTGCCGTCCAAGACGGGGAGGTAGTCCACCCCCGTTGAATCTGTCTTCGGCCTCAATGAGGTGTTGGGCAGACCCATCGGGTCGCGGTACAATTTGATATGCCGCTGATGTTACAGCGTCACCGTCCGCAGCCTGACCGCGTTGCCGATGACGCTCACCGACGACAGCGCCATCGCCGCCGCTGCGATAATCGGCGAGAGCAGGACGCCGAAGATTGGATAGAGCACGCCGGCTGCGATCGGAATGCCGGCGGCGTTGTAGACGAAGGCGAAGAACAGGTTCTGGCGGATGTTGCTCATTGTCGCCTGCGACAGGCGCCGTGCCCGCACGATCCCGTTCAGGTCGCCCTTGAGCAGTGTCAGGCCTGCGCTCTCGATGGCGACGTCCGTCCCCGATCCCATGGCGATCCCGACATCCGCCGCAGCCAGCGCCGGCGCGTCGTTGACGCCATCGCCTGCCATGGCAACGACCCGTCCCTCGCACTTGAACTTCTCGACGACGGCGCTCTTCTGCTCCGGCAGGACATCGGCTTCGATCTCGGTGATGCCGAGCCGTCGCGCCACGGCCTCCGCCGTCGTCCTGTTGTCGCCGGTCAGCATGACGACCCGGATGCCCTCTTTCTTCAGCGCCGCCAAGGCCGAAGGCGTCGATTCTTTCACTGGATCGGCGATGGCGATCGTGCCCGCCGCGCTCCCGTCGATACCGATGAAGATTGCGGTCGCCCCCTCGCGCCGCAGATCGTCGGCGGCTTTCTCGAGGGCAGCGACATCGACGCCATGCTCGGCCATGAACGCTGCGTTTCCGAGCACCACTTTGCGGCCGTCGACCGTACCCAGCGCACCCTTGCCGGTCGGCGAGTCGAAGGCTTCGACCGCGGACGTGAGAAGGTTCCTGGCCGCCGCAGCCGCTACGATGGCAACCGCGAGTGGATGTTCGCTGGCCTTCTCGACGCTGGCGGCGAGTCTGAGGATCTCGGCTTCGTCGAAGCCCTCGGCGGGGACGATCGCGGTAACGGCCGGCTTGCCCTCTGTGAGTGTCCCCGTCTTATCGACCACGAGGGTATCGACCTTCTCCATGCGCTCCAGCGCTTCGGCGTTCTTGATCAGGACGCCGACCTCAGCGCCGCGTCCGACGCCAACCATGATCGACATCGGCGTCGCAAGTCCCAGCGCACAGGGGCAGGCGATGATGAGCACCGAGACCGCCGCCACGAGCCCGAAGGCCAGCCGTGGTTCAGGCCCCCAGATCGCCCAGGCGCCGAAGGCAATCAGCGCCATCGCGATGACAACGGGCACGAAATAGCCCGCAACCTGATCGGCGAGGCGCTGGATCGGCGCGCGGCTTCGCTGCGCCTTGGCGACAAGCTGGACGATCTGCGACAACATGCTGTCATGACCGACGCGTTTGGCCTCGATGACCAGGCTGCCCGACTGATTCAGGGTGCCGCCGATGACCTTATCGCGGACGGTTTTCGTAGTTGGCATCGACTCGCCGGTGACCATGGATTCATCGATGGAGCTTCGCCCTTCCATAACGTCGCCATCGACCGGAACCTTCTCGCCCGGCCGGACGCGCAGGCGGTGACCGACGGCGACGGCATCGAGCGTGACCTCCTCCTCACCGCCATCGTCGAGGATGCGGCGAGCTGTCTTCGGGGCAAGGTCAAGCAGCGCCCGGATCGCACCGCTGGTGCTTTCGCGGGCGCGAAGTTCCAGAACCTGCCCCAGCAGGACGAGGACGGTGATCACGGCGGCGGCCTCGAAATAGACGGCGACCGAGCCATCCATGCTTCTGAATGCTGGTGGGAAGATCGCCGGAGCGAGCGTGGCGACCACGCTATAGATCCAGGCCACGCCCGTACCCATGGCGATCAACGTGAACATGTTGAGGTTGCGGGTCAGGAGCGACTGCCAGCCGCGCGCGAAGAACGGCCACCCGGCCCAGAGCACGACGGGAGTCGCTAGAGCGAGCTGGATCCAGTTGGACAGGTTGCGGGGGATCAGATGATCGAGCCCGGTCAGGTGCCCGCCCATCTCGATGGCGAAGACAGGCGCCGCCAGCACCAGCCCGATCCAGAACCGGCGCGTCATGTCGACGAGCTCGGCGTTGGGCTTGGCCTCGGCGCTGACGACGACTGGCTCCAGCGCCATGCCGCAGATCGGGCATGAACCGGGGCCCACCTGCCGGATCTGGGGATGCATCGGGCACGTGTAGATGTCGGCCTCCGAAGCGGCCTGCGGCGCGTCGGCTGGTCTCGTCGCGAGGTATTTCAGGGGTTCCGCGACGAATTTCGTCCGGCAGCCCGACGAGCAGAAGTGATAGGTCTTGCTCTCGAACTCGGCATGGTGCGGCGTCGTCGCGGGATCGACGGCCATTCCGCAGACCGGATCCTTCTCATCGGGCGACGGCTTTGGGCCTGAGATGCCGTGATCGTGGCTTGTCGCCATCGCGCCTGGCGCAGGCCCTGACGAGGACGCTATTTTAGGCTCCGGGGATACGTGGTCGGCATTCATGGCGGGCCTCTATTCGGTTGTCCGGTTGGGCGGCCGGAAGGTCGGGCCCTTGTTGACGACAGCCGCATGCTCCTTGGTTCGGCAGGCGGCGCGCGATCTGGATCAAGTGATGTAGGCCGGCCGCTCATGCCGGCGCGCATCGCCAGCCACATGGCCACTGCAGGCTATGGGTGAGAGGCCAAGCCGAAAGCCGAACAGGTCGAGGACCGGCATCCATTCGGAATAAGACCAGGACGTCCGGACGACCGTATTTAGCCATTCGCTGAAGCCGGTATAGGCGACGCCGCCGATCAGCGTCGCCGCGGCGGTCGGCCAGAACCTGTTCGACGGCCAGTCCGCGTCGGCGACCACCACGAGTGCTATAATGATGGCTAATGTGGCGATGATCATGTCGCCGGCGGTGCAGTGGACGATCGCGATCACCTGCTCGCGCACGGTCCCGGTGGACCAGATCGTATAGAGTGGAAGCTGCGCGACCTCCCAGACCAGATGGCCGATCGCGCTTGCCGCCAAATAGCGCCGCAGACAAGAGAGCCAGCTTGCCATAGCTTTTTGTCTTTTCTGGCCGAGAGTTCGACCGAGATCGCAACGGACGGGCGTCCGTCGAAGCGGATGTCCGGCAGGGCGTCTCGCGTGAGACATCCTGCCGGCGTACGGCAGATCTACCGCGCTGAGGGCGAGCTATGTCGCGGGGTCACTTCCCCTTCGACTTCAACCATGTATCGATCATCGCGATTTCCTTCTCCTGCGCTGCGACGATTTCCGTCGCCAACTTCTT